>JAAUPH010000011.1 GCA_012035435.1 Sphingopyxis sp.
ACGGGCAAGGGTCGAGTTTATCAAATTCAATTCATTTTTCACAAAATGGATCAATGCATATTGACAGGCCGCCCCACAAACAGCTAAGCGCCGCCTTCGTTAAATCTACCCCGTGCCCAGATGGCGGAATTGGTAGACGCACCAGCTTCAGGTGCTGGCGGTCGCAAGGCCGTGGAGGTTCGAGTCCTCTTCTGGGCACCATTTCGGACTCTTCTGAGTCCTCAAGACCTAACCCATTGAAAATCCTGAAAGGAATCGCCGCTTTGGCGGTTCTATAGCCCTCATTTCGCTTATAGCGAATGCGGCCCTCAAAAGTGAGTTTCAGGGCAGCCCGCTTGTCCACCAGATCGCCAAAACCCACATTTTGCTGGGGTTTTCGAGGAATTCCATGGCGGTTCTATAAGTTGTGTCGAAGTCTGCGAGCGGACGACCACAATTTGCGATCTTTTCCTTCGCTTCGACCTTGGCGGCTTCTAGTGAACGCAGGCGGTTTTCATACGCGCCGATCAGGGCATCCGAGTCTGCATTCACGATGCGATCCACCAGTTGCTCAATCTGCTTTTCAAGGCGCGTCACTTCGGCAGCGAGGTGCGCGCGATTGCCTTGTGCGCTGGCCACGCGCGCATTCCAGAGATCGCGGAACATCTCGGTTGCGAGTTCATAGAGTTCGCGTGACGGGCTTAGAGCCGCGAGCACTTCCTTGAATTCGTCCTCAAGCGCATCGCGCTTGATCGACTTGCCGTAAGAGCAGCAGTCCTTTGTCTGGCAGAGATAATAGGGGTAACGCGCATTGCGTCCCTTCGTCCAACACGCCGTCAGCGGTTGGCCGCAATCATCACACTCGACAAATCCGCGCAGCGGAAAATCGGCGTTGATGTCTTTGCGCGCGGGAAGTTTGGCATTGCCCTTCAAACGATCCTGCACGGCATTGAATGTCACCAGACTGACAATTGGCTCATGCTTCGCCGCAAGCATATGAATGTTCCACTTGGGATAGTTCAGATAGCCCGCGTAGTGAACGCGTTCGAGCAGTTCGAGCACGCGCTCGACTGTCATCGCATCGCGGCGCGAGCGAGGCCACACCGGATGCGCTTCGAGATAGCGCATGATTTCGGCAGGCCCAGCGAAGCGACCCGACGCATAGCCATCGAAGATTTCCTGAATGAGCGATGCAACAGGTTCATCGCGCACGAGCAAATTGCCGTGACCGGCAACACGTTCGAATTTATATCCAATCGGCGCGCGGAACGACCAATAGCCGTTCATCATGCGACCTCGCATTCGGTTGCGCGTCGTCTCTCTGATTTTTGACGCGCGTGCTGCGATACGCTCGCGAGCACGTGCTCCATCAAGCTTGAATCGGAATCATCATCGTCAAAATCGATGGAGGGTGATTTGAGAATGCCGCCAGCTTTGCGGATTTTATCGCGGAGCGTCAGATGCGCTTCGAGTCCGCGCGCAAGGCGCGAGATGTCATCGATGATGACGATATGAGGCTCTTTGCGCGACTTCAAAAATGCGATCATCGCTTTCATCGCAGGTCGATTGACGAGCGAGCCAGAGGCATCGTCTTTGAAAATCTCTACGACTTCCAATCCGCAATATTTTGCGAATTCCTCACAACGCGCGCGCTGGCTTTCAAGCCCATCGCCTTCGCGTAATTGTTTCTGGCTAGAAACGCGGCAGTAAATGACTGCCTTCGTCGCTTGCATTTCGTTTTGAGAATTCATCATGGCGCACATCCATATCAAGTTCTGTTTGGGTGATCGCGCCCTCTGTTATGAGGTCAACTCGTGCCGCATCTTGGCGGTTGCCAAGATTAGCATCAATTGCGGCAGTTTGAAAAGAGTCGACAAGCTTGCTTCGGATCGCAAGTTGCACCGGATCAACGCCGAATGCCTTGTCGATAAAGACTTGCAGCAGGCTCGCAACCGAACGGATGACTTCGTCTTTCCGCTCTAATGGAGCCTCGATTGATGCGACTATCTCACGATAGCGCGCCAATCTATCTGGCCTGATCTCAAGCACGATACACCTAACCAAATCCATCGATGCGCCACCACGGCGCTATCTGGGATTTGATCTATTTATTTTGGGTTGGGTACATGGGGGAAACTCGCCGGTTTCCTTCATATGATTGCCCCGCAATCATCCGCCATGACCTTCTATCACAATGTTACCACAAATTGATTGAAAATGTCAAAGAAATGGCGGAATTCCGCCATTCATCGCCCAAGCCCATCACGCTTGCGCCCCGCCATCCGATCCGCTGCACGGTCGATGCGCTGGATATTTTTCGCGAGGCGTTGCCGCGCGAGATTTCCGGCAGCACGCAGGAGGTGAGCTTTTCGATCCTGCACGCCCCATGAGGGTTGAAATGACGGTGCATTGCCTTCTCGCTTCAACAGCCGATCAAAATAGTTTGCCGTCCATTGACCCTTGCACCGCTCGAATTGCTTTTCCGCAAACTGCGTGACGCGCTCATGCTTCGACTGCACGGTAACATCGCGCGGCTTTGATTCCGCGCGCGCATTGAAATCAGGCGACGTTTTCATCACAGGAATCCCTTGTGGAGCGCGCGCACATCACCGAGATGATTCCACGGATCGACGGCGTAGAACGGCACGCAGTCAGAGACGATCAGATGCGGCATGGTTGCGACTTTGATGATTTGCTTGGTCTTACCGAGGCCGAGAATGTCTTCGGCCTGCAACACGCTGCGCTTTTGCTCGCCAAGATTGGCGGCAGCGGTTTCAACCGTTCCGCCATTGTGAGACACGCCGCGATTCAAAATTGTGGCGTTGCCCGACCATAGCGAAATGTCGCGCAACAAATCCGGTTCGCTTATAGAGCGCATAGTGACAACGGCAGCTTGATCTTCAAATTCCTTCGCCAAGACCTCCGGCCAGCGCTCCCGCAGGCTAAATCTACCCTGCGCAAAGAACCAGAGCTGGATTCCCTTTGACCTGTAGAGGCGCGTTGCCTTCGGCACGGCATTGATCGGCGGAAGCTGTGCAAATTCATCGAGGATGAAAACCGTCTTGAGAGGCCCTCGCTCTTTCGCGATTGTCTCAATCTCATAGTTTGTTGTGAGCGACATCCACGGAGCACCAACAGCGAGTTTTTCCGATGGCAGAATTTTGAACACCGTCGTCGCATCGTGTTTCAGAGTTCGGAAATCAAATTCGTGCGCCGACGTTGCGTCAGCAAGCGCAGAACCTGGCGCAAACGGTTCGAGCGCATCACACAAAGCAGATTTATATGCCTCCCATTGTTTCGGCGCATCATGGCGCACGAGATTGAAGCTCGCAGCGCGACCCTCAATCGATGGGACGCCGCACGTTTCCATCATCGCAAACTGAGCACCCAGATCGAAGCCGCCGGAATTTGCGAACGACCAGAGCCGCGAGGGGATGCAATTCTCAGGATCGAAGATCGCGAGATATTCAAGTACCGTGGCGGTAAGACGGATTGCGCCATTGCGCACCCACTCTTCACCGCCGACCTGATTCATCGCGCGCGGCAGCAGGATATGTGCAATCTCCGATGCCTCAGTATCGATGCGGTGTCCGCTGCGAATGACATCGATCAGAATATGAAACGGATTGACCCTAGTGTTCGGAAATTGGTCGCCGTTGATTTCGAACGGATTGAGGAACACGACTTTTTGTCCAAGCACATCGCGGCGATACGCCGCCGACACGAAGGCGTTCTCTCCATCTTTCGGATCGCACACGATCAGCGAGCAATTTCGCAAGTGCCCAAGATTGGGCAGGATGAGATCACGGCCTTTGCCCGCGCCAGTTCGCGCGTAGGTCAAAAGCGGACCATCACCGCCGAAAAACAAAAGGCGGCCATCAAGGCCGCCCAGAAAAATTCCATCACTGCCGAATAGTCCGCTCGCATCAACATCGCGCCAATTAGCGAGCCGCCCATCGCCGAGAGCGCCAGATGGCTGCGCGCGACGCATCGCATCTTCCATGGCATGTGCACGTCGCCGTGCACGCGCAGCGTGATCCGACTCCAATGTTTGGCGATGCACGGACATGAACGTGTTCATGCCCGTGCCAAATCGACCGCCGCGCATCTCAGTTACTACCGCCCATCGTGACCGGCTGTTCGCTTAAGGTCGGCGGAGGAGGAATCGGCACCGGCTGATAGCGCGCAAGTTCAGCGCGAACAGATTCAGGTGACGGTATGCCGGTATCCCAACCCGTCACATCGATGCGCGCGCCTTCCATCGCCGCCTGCGTCATGCGGTTGGAAAGATCGCGCGACATCGCATCGGAATAGGCAAGTGCATCATTACCCGCTCCGTTTTCGAGCGCGTTCGCGCCGTGCCCGAACAGGCGCACGAGATTTATGATACCCGTCTCACTGCTCGACTGTGCATTAGCTTGGTTCATGCGCATCCGCGCATATTCACCCTGCATCTGGGTTGCGGCCTGCGCATAAACTTGAGCGCGCTGATAGAGGGCTTGATAGTTGTTATTGGTCGCGGTCATCGCCGCGCGATACGCTTCCGCATTTTGTTCGCTGGCAACGCGTGCCTCAGCCGCCCACGCATCCAGCCGACCTTGCTGATTGAGTTCAGCCGCTTTGACGGCAGATGCGATGCGCGCATCATATGTCCCGATGATCGTGCTTGGACGCCACGTGTCAGGAGCATATTTTTCTGCGCTCGCGAGCGCGAGCGCGCCCAGCACAAACACCGATGCGGTTTTCAGGATCGATGGAATCTGAAACCGGCGTTGCGGCTCGTCGATTGCCTCGACGTAACGCGGACGCGTTTGCACTGGCAGATTGTCCGACGAGCGCGCTTGCCGCGCGCCGTCATCATCATAGTCGATTTGATATTGGACAGACATAGATTGAACTCCACGCCGAGGGATTTCGGCATGGAGTTCAAATCAGATTTCTGAACCGCGTATGGGGGAATCATCTTCGCGTCTCATTGCTCAAATGGACAGATCGCGCAGCGATCTTGGAAATAGGGGAAGGCCCAATGACCACAATACGATTGGTGCAGGCATTCATCGGAGGCGAAGCCAACTGCAATGTCAGGGTAGGCGACCCAGAACGATAGCGACAACAAAACCAATCGATCATATAGCCGCGCTTGCGGTGCTTGGCGCGGCGCGTTTTCTGCAAACGCGCGCAAATCCGACAGCCACCTAAATGAGCCATCATTTTCAAATGCATCATCAATAGCCGTATCGCCGATGAAAAACGGCGAGCCATCGGCATATAAGAAATGCACGTCTTCCCGAAACAGACACTCAGCCATCCAGTTGGGAATCTCGCGCCGCGACAGTCGCACGCCATTTGAATCACTGAGATTCTCAGTCGCAATCGCGAGCCTGTGGTAATAGCCGATGGTCAGCACATCGCGTGCATCGGGAACAATGATATTCATGCTGGTCACTCCGAAAAAAGGACCAGCACCGGATATTCACACGTCTTGGCGGACGCGAACCATCAGCCTAAGAAGCGCGCAAAGAACAGGTAATCGAATGAGGGTGTAAAGCGCTGTGAAAAAACAGAAAAATAGGCGTTACCGAAACGCAAAAATTTCCGAACACAGATTGCGCCGCGTGATCGAATGCTTTGCGCAAAATCTGACCGTGCGGGATGCTGCAATCAAAACCAAACTTTCAGAACCCGCGATTGCTAGCATATACATGCGCGTGCGGGTGAAGCTGAAAACCAATGGGCTTATCACGTTGCAGCCTGATCCCAATGCACCGCCAGCCGCGCGCCCAGCTTGGGGGCCAAAACATCGCGGCGCACCAGAGGCGCATCACGATCTACACGAAATCGAATTTTTGCATCGCGTTCTGACCGCGCAGCAATACCGTTATGTGGAAAGGCTTTCGGTTTCCGACCCCAAACAATGGGATCGCGCCATGCGGCTTTATCTTTCTGACCGCAAAACGAACCGCTACACATTCACGGAATTGATTCGCCCTGGGCAACATGAGCTTGAGCCACAGAACCACCGCCCGTTCGATCCGGCAGACATCTATTCCAAAAGCATCATACTCGTGAATGAGCGAATGGTGGATGGCAACGCCGCTTTTTTCCGCTACCTATGGGACTTGCTGCTAAGGTGTCCGTTGGATGCAGGGTAGTGAGGTATTTTTGCAAATCGTGTAGCCGCGCTCACGCAGCATATCGGCATCATACATTGTGCCGCTGCCGCTATAAGAAAAGTGGTATGGGTGCTCTGGTGGGTTTCTCAAAAACTGCAATGCATCCTTTGGGCAGCGGAACGGAGAAATGCCTTGGCGGCGGAATGCAGACGCGTATAAATCGGCGAGTGCGCCATCAATCTCTGCTACACCAGTCTCAGACAGCTTTTTCGCTAGGGCTGCGCCGCTCTCCGTGCGTTTCAAGATTTGGACTGGCCCCGTGATGCCAATCGCTTCGGCTTGATCAAATTGGACAAACGTCGGGTCAACGATGAATGATCGCGAGCCTTCGCCCTGACCCGCAGTAATCACCACGGCAGCGTGACCAAACCACCAATCTTCCAATGACTGGGATGCGAAGGGAGCAATTTTCACCGATTGTCCGTCGAAATGTTCGTCGATGAATAACCCGATCATACACTGCGCTAGACCGCAATAGCCGTTGAATGTTTTCGTTAGGCTCGCTCGGTCAAAATTCGAGAAGCGGTCGCAATCGTCGTGCACTGCCTTTTGCAGAACAGCTTTTGCTCGCATTGAAATTTCACACAAAAAGTCTTCCGTAATAACATGGCACAAGCCATAATATTACCATATCTCAATAGCTTATTGCAAATTTGCCCCGATGCGCGGCTTATGACGCCTAACGGCCATACCACGGGTTGCAATTATGAGGCGGGCAATGTGTGTTCGGCGGGCAAGGGCCGCATTGATTATATGGTGCACAAGGATTGCACATCGAGATATCAATTACGTTGTCACTGCCATCAGACGCAGAAGGTTTGTTTTTTTCGGCAATGGCTGAGCCAATTTCTCGCCTACGAGCTTGCAACTCGGTCCCATTTATGATGCTTCCAAGATCGCTATCGTGTAAATTCCCGACCGCCCATTTGCGGGACATGATGCAGGGTGAAACGGCACCATCTGGACCGACGCAAAGGGTGTTCCCCGCACATTGACCGCAAAGTCCTTCCATCCCGACATCGTCAGATTTCTCTCCGCGACCAAAATTGCGAACTTTGTCAAACGAGATTCGTTCAATGCCGCGCTCATTAAGAAACGCGATAGTCTGTTCAACGTGTCCGGTGTTCGCGTCCATTTCCACAAAGGCCGCTCGTAGCGGAAGGCCCAAATCCATTATGCGGGCCGCATTGCGCATCGTGGCAAAGAAACTGCCAACTTTGCCGGTAATTCGGTCATGTGTATCGGGATCATGCGAATAGACCGACGTAGCCACGTGCATGATGCTACGATGGCGAACCATTGCTTCAATAGTAGTTTCTGGAACATTCACGAGGTTTGAAAATACCTCGATAAGTGTAAATCCGACCATTGCAGCTTCATCTATAAAATTGGGTAGTGATCGATTTACCGTCGGCTCACCGCCGATGAATTGAATGGATCGACAGCCATTGTCTGCCGCAGTGCGAATGACGTCTAAATAGTCCGATTTCGTTAGGCTATCGTTCGCACCGCTGGATGGACTGGAATCCGAGTAGCAATGGCTGCATTGCAAATTGCACGTGTTGGTCAGCTCAAGCCAGAGGAATTCAACGGGCTGATTGATAGTTTGCTTTGCAACAGTTGAGCTATCAAAAACGGTGCTCATGACAACATCTCCCAACTGACAATTACACCCACTAAACGACTCGGACTTCACGAAATTATCAATCGAGCATTCGATTGCAACCATCCAATCGACCCATCACAAATTTCCATTGCCTCTGCAAGTTCACGTGCAAATTTGAGCATCACGATTTTGAAAATGCGCTCTCGAAATCCGGCATCGCGCGCAAGCGCGACATCACGAAATTCCATTGATCACTGCGTGTCGTTTTCGCATGATGATATTTCCAAATGTAGAGCAGGCGTTGCGTCACACCATCGGGCGCACCGGGCACGTTCAGAATGTCGTGCTGCATGTCGGCATTTGTGCGCGCCAATTCTGCTTTGAATTCCTCTGACATCGCAACCGTGAACGGAATGCGCGTTGCGCCTTCGGGATCGCGCGGGCGACCCGCGCCCTTTTGGCGCGATGCCATGCGCTTCAAATATGCATCGCAATCAGGCAAAGCCGACCAAAGTTTGACCACATGATTCCAGTGCGATGGCCGCGCGACATGAACGCGGTTCGCGATCCAGTCATTCACAATAGCGAGGGTCAAACCATCGGGAATGGGTGGGTGCGCCTCCAAAACGCGGCGGGTCGATACGCCCGTGCGTTTCCAATGATGGCGCAACGCCGTGCGCATCTCTTTCGTTATCGGTGCAAAATCATCAGAATCCAATCAATCCCCCATGTTCAAATCATTGAACAACACGGGAATTAAATCATGGTTAACAAGCGGTTAAACTTGATGCGCATTTGAATCAAATGCCATATATTCCATAATTCTTGTTAAGATTTCTTCTTTAAAATCATTTACATGGTTCAGGAACGAGTCTCAGGTAACGGCAATTTCGACATCGATGCGATCACGCGCTTGGTGAATGCCGATGCCAATGCGCCTGCATTGATCGACCAACCGTTCATCGATCCAGTGGCCGACGCCTTCGCCGCCGATGTTAAGGATACGGCGGATGAGATCAAGTATAACCCCGGCTCAAATTTGGCTGAAGAAGCGATGCAGATCATGAACGCACCGGGCGCGGCGAAATTGGGCGCGGGTGTCTTGGCTGACCTTCGTGCAGCGGTTCAGTTGCAAGAAGAGAAAGCTGCAAACGGAGCCGACGCATTCATGCGCGGTGACCGCGTGTGGGAAGAACGTAAAGAGCGCGACGACAAAGACCGCAAGGAACAATCACGCGTCGCTGACATTGCCGACGATCTCCAAAATGCAGAAGAGCGCCGTCAGGCCGAGATCGAACGTCAACAACGCGCCGATGTTTGGAATAATTCTGATCACACATTCGCAGGACAAAGAATGAGCGCCGATGAATGGCTCCGCATGATCCAATGGTTCAAACAACCTGAAAATCGTGCGGCGTGGGAAGACGCAGTGATGGCCGAAACGGGCCAATCACGTGATCAAGTGCGCAGAACCGGCGATAAGATTGAACGATTAGACGAATTGATCGAGAAGCAATCGCGCGGCGAGGAATTGACCGCAGAAGAGCAGGCGGAAATGAATCGCCTCAACAATGACCGCGACGTGCAAAACGGTATGAGAATCCGCCGTGAGCAAATGGCACTGGAACAAAATAGGCCGCAGGTTTCAAATCAAACCGATGCTCAGGCAGCGGCGACTTCGATTGACGTTACATCTGCAACGGAAACTGTGGATGCTAGCCTCGACGTTTTGTCAGGTGGAAATGATAGCGGAGCGATAGCGCCATCACGCACATCATTGACTGCACAGATCGAAGGGCAAGGCGAATTTGCGACCACTGCACCATCTTTACGCGATCATCATCGCGCGGCTCTGGCGGCGACCGCTCCATTGGATCAACCTGCACCGCAAGTGATTGCAAGCGCAGCGCCAGTTCCGCCTGTGCCAGCAGTCAATGCAGGTTTTGATGTGTGATTTTTTTCTAGCGAGACCCGCCACCAGTGATAGTCGGTGACAATGCGGCGAGCGTGCGAGTGCCATTGATGCGTTCTATCGCGGCAGGTGTGTAATCAGTGCTGACCATCATTGCTAAGGCAGCAGGTTCGTTATTGACTGTGTATGTCACAAGCGACGCACTGCGACCCTCCACATTGCCGAACAGTACAATCGGACGGCCTAAGCGTGTGCCGCCATTGTCGTTCGAGAATACGGTATCGGCGACAACCATCGGGCGTGTGCCACGCGCGGCGTTATCGTTTACCAACGTGTTGAAAGATCCACCTAGATACGCATCACGTGGGATTGTTGGTTGGCTGGCATCATACAGGCGAACATTTGTAAGCTTCGCGCGAACGCATACATTTGTTGATGGCTCTTCGCGCGGACGATCACCGGCAAGATTGTAGCCAAGGCTGCCATCAGCATTTGATGTGATCGTCTCGACACGCTCCGCAAGGCGTGTCGGATTTCCTGTGGCATCGCGTTCCTCAACCGCACTGCGATTGCCAATGATCATTGTACGTTGACCTTCGGCGCGAAGCGCCGCATTCATTTCTGCCATCGGCAGACATTGACCAGGCTCAAGCGCGAATGCGGGATTGGCACATGCCATCAACACGCCAGCACCCACCACCGCCGCTGCCCGAAATGATTTCATCGCATTTGATAACGTAGCCATCGCAAACCTATTTCTTTCAAATCCATTTTGATTAAGGTCTTGAAATCCGTGGTTTTTGCGACTCTTTTTTCTTGGCACTATTCGCTACGTATGGTATCTTTTGGGCGTTGAAATTTGGCGGTTTTCCGTCTCGGTGAGGTTCCCCTTCGGGGTCGAATATCTGAGTCTCACAAAGGACAGATTGTGAGACTCCGCCCCCAAACCCCCGATTGAGGTCGCCATGACACCCAAGAAACCAAGGAAACGCCTGCCTTTGCGGGCGGCACCGCCGCCGCGCGAAGGAGCGGATATAGCGCCAAAGCGGGTGGGTTATGTCCGCGTCAGCACCTGCGAACAGAACACCGACCTGCAATATGATGCCTTGATCAAGGCCGGATGCGATCCGATTTTTGAAGATCGCATCACGGGCGTGGCACTCACCCGCGAAGGGTTGGATCAGGCCTTGGCCTGCATCGGCCAGGGCGACAAATTGGTGGTGTGGCGATTGGATCGTTTGGGCCGGTCGATCCCGCACGTCATGACCATCGTTGCCGAACTCGCCGACAAGGGCGCGAGCTTGCAAAGCATCGGTGAGGGGTTTGATACCGGAAACGAAGCGGGCGAACTTTACTCAACCATTCTCGCCATGATCGCACACGTCGAACGGCGCATGATCGTGGCGCGCACACGCGCTGGTCTTGCCGCCGCAAAAGCGCGCGGCGTTCGCCTTGGCGCAAAACCAAAACTGCGTCCCAGCGAAGTGGCCGAAGCCGCATCACTCATGCGCACCGGCCTAAAGGCCGAGGCGGTCGCGCACCGATTTTCAATCTCACGCGCGACATTATTTCGGTATCTCGCATCGATGAATGGAACTCACCTTCACGATGCGATCCGCGAGCGGGTGCATTGAACCCGCGTGCCAAACCAAATACAACCACGTCGGTTCTACCGACTGCGCAAAGGGGTAACAGGCGTGCTAACGCCGACTGCAAGATGTGTGCGTAACTACAAACTGCGTTTGCGTTTCACACATCTTGGCAAGGGAGACGCTGCGCTCTCCCGTTGCATCCCTCTCGCGGCCGACACATCCATCACCCCCAGCCGAACGAGATCTGCGTTGCAGATTGCGGCGGGGGTGGAATGTGTCAGCGCAACGTATGGCCGTTGCATCACCAGTCAGGGAGCGTTCCTACTCCCCAACACCTCATGACCAAAGGGAGACTTCGCTCTCCCTTGGAACCCTTCGACCAACCGTCCGCCGGTTGGATGCCGTCAGGGCTTTCGCGCCCTGGACCTCGACAATGGGATAAAGCTCCGACTCGACCCAGCTTGAGACTTGAACAAATCGCGATCATATGATCTAGTTTTGTTCAAGTGCGACACTGCCACCAAACTGTTCGACCAATCGAACGGATTCGTTTATCGGCCAATCGTACGCGCTTTGGATCAACAAGGGGAGCACATGGCCACGAGCAGCTTGGCGACGATTCTGAGGGAGCCATCCCTTCCTGGGTTTTGCCCTGTGACCAATGCCGTAGAGGCGATGGCTGTCGCAAGCGTTGATGAGCGCGGAGCTGTGTTCACCCGCCGCGAAGTGGTCGAGTTCATGCTCGATCTCGCAGGCTATACCAGCGACCGGCCCCTTCATGAAGCGCGCCTGCTTGAACCATCCTTTGGTGACGGCGACTTCCTTGTCCCTGCAATCAGGCGGCTACTAAGTTCTTGGCGCGCGGCTGGCGCAAGCCCTGAGGTGCTCCGAGCGTCGATACGCGGCGTTGAACTCAATCGCTTATCATTCGAGCGCACTCATTCTCGCGTCCAACTCGAACTCCGCAACGCAGGGATCGATGCCCACATAGCGGCGACAATCGCGGATGATTGGCTAGTCCACGGCGATTTTTTGCTGACACCGCATGAGCAAGACTTCACCTTCATAATCGGGAATCCTCCTTACGTTCGGCAGGAGCTGATCGCCGATGTTTTGATGGAGGAATATCGAAGACGCTACCAAACGATCTACGATCGCGCAGACATCTATGTCCCGTTCATCGAGCGATCGCTCGGCCTTTTGTCGCAGGTGGGACAGTTATGTTTCATCTGCTCAGATCGCTGGATGAAAAATCGCTATGGTGGGCCGCTCCGCGATATGGTCGCGCGCAGTTTTCACGTCCGCGCCTATGTCGATATGGTGGATACTCCAGCATTCAACAGTGATGTAGTTGCTATCCCGCGATCACTCTAATTGAACGCACTCGCGGCGAAACGACCCGTGTGGCACTCCGCCCTGAGATTGAACCCCGCTCACTCAGCAAGTTGGCTACAAACTTGCGCGATCATGATGCGCAAACGTCAGTGGCAGGCGTGAGGACAGTGCGCAACGTAACGACGGGAAGCGAGCCTTGGCTATTTGAAGCCAGTGATCAGCTCGATTTAGTTAGACAGTTTGAAGCTCGATTCCCCTTGATTGAAGAGGTCGGTTGCAAGGTCGGCATCGGCGTTGCCACCGGAGCCGATAAAGAATTTATTGGCGATTACGAATTGTTGGACGTGGAGCCGTCCCGTAAGCTTCCCATCGTCATGACCCGCGACATCAAGGGCGGGCATGTCGAATGGCGAGGCCTTGGCGTTATCAACCCGTTTGGCGATGATGGCCGTCTTGTGAAATTGTCCGATTTCCCGCGTCTGCGCGCCTACCTAGAAGCGCGCTATGATAAGATTTCTAAGCGGCATGTGGCAGAGAAAGCTCCCGCCAATTGGTATCGGACGATTGATCGAATCTATCCCGAGATCGCTGCAACGCCAAAATTGCTCATTCCCGATATCAAGGGTGAGGCACATATCGTTTACGAAGATGGAAAACTATATCCGCATCATAATCTTTATTTCATCACATCCAACGAATGGAATATTCGCGCATTGGAATCTGTCTTAAAATCAGGAATCGCCCGTCTGTTTGTAGCAGCTTATTCAACTCAAATGCGCGGCGGGTATTTAAGGTTTCAAGCACAGTATCTACGCCGCATCCGTTTGCCATTTTGGCGTGATGTTCCAACTGACGTCAGAGGAGCATTGATTTTGCAGCAGAATCGGGTGATCTTGATGCTTGTAACGCAGCGGCGGGTAAACTCTATGGCTTGTCTTCCGATCAGCTAAGTGCGTTGAAAGCCAAGGGGGGCTAATGGCGCTTGAACTCGCAAACTACGAGCATGAGGCTCGTGAGGCCGTTATGGCCTTTTGGGGCAATCGAGAGAAGGCACGCCAAAAGCAAATCGAGTCTGGCAACTTGGATCAGGGCGAACGCGCGGGCGTTACCGCCGGAAAGAACATGGATGGCTTCACAGCCCTCATCATTCGCCTTGTCCGCGAGAATGGTCTCGATCACGCGCAAATCCATCAAAACAAAGCCTTGCTGACTCTGCCCGGATATTTTCGGCCAACCAAGCTCTGGGACTTGCTGGTGATGTTGGACGGTCGCCTTGTGGCAGCCGTAGAATTGAAGAGCCAAGTGGGTCCGTCCTTTGGGAATAATTTTAACAATCGAACAGAAGAAGCGATTGGAACGGCGCACGATTTCTCAGTTGCATACCGAGAAGGCGCTTTTGGAAAACACCCGCGCCCATTCGTCGGATGGTTGATGATGGTCGAAGAGGCAGATGGTTCGCGCCGTCCGGTCGGCGACAAATCACCGCATTTCAATGTGTTTCCGGAATTTCGCGGTGCATCCTACCTGAAACGTTATGATGTTCTTTGCCAACGGTTGGTGCAAGAGCAACTCTACACATCGGCAGCGATTCTCGCATCACCGCGCACGGCCAGCGCGACAGGAGAGTTCTCTGACTTGTCTGACCTAACAAGTCTCAAGACTTTCGTGACCTCGTTCGCAGCGCACATTGCAGCGGAAGCGGCTCGGGGTGGTTAATGGACGGATTTGTAGAGCTACCTACCCCAGATAAACCGGCGACGCTGGCAACGGCAGCACAGTTTCAAAATGGTCCAGTGGTGGAACCGATCAAATATCTGTGGCTATACTCGCCGGAGGATTGGGAAGGCTTCATCTACGAGTGGGTAAGTGAATGCCGGAAGGTGCAATATACCTCTGTCGTTCGGACTACAGGACCCAATGATCGCGGCATCGATATCGCCGGCTTCGCGGACGACAAAAAGCTCGCCGGCGTGTGGGATAATTACCAGTGCAAGCGCTTTGGCAGTTCCATCGGCCCAGCCGCCGCTTGGCCGGAGATCGGCAAGATTTTGTGGCATTCGTTCAATGGACACTACACGCCACCCCGACGATATTTTTTCGTTGCCCCCAAAGGACCAGGCACTCAACTCAACCTATTGCTCGCCAACTCGCCGAAGCTAAAAGCTGAGTTGATCAAAGTTTGGGACAAAAGCGTCTCGGAAAAAATTACCTCCACCAAGATTGATCTCGCGGGTGATTTTGCCACCTATGTCGCCAAATTCGACTTTTCGATTTTTCGCGCGATCACTCCCCGCGAATTGATCGATGAGCATCGCAAAACTCCATTTTTTATTTCGCGCTTTGGCGGTGGATTGCCAGCGCGCCCAAAGCCCGATGATCCGCCCGAAGATATTCATCCCGATGAAAGCGTCTATGTCGGTGCGCTGCTGAATGCCTACGCCGACCATACGAAAGAGGCCGTCAGCGATATCGCAGCATTGAAAAAGTGGAAACCGATTCACGAGCATTTCGGGCGACAGCGCGAGGCTTTCTACCACGCCGAATCGTTCCGTGTTTTCGTTCGCGACAAGGTCGAGCCCGGTAGTTTTGAAAGCTTACAGGATGAAGTGTATCACGGCGTCGTTGATACGTGTGACACGGCGCACGTTGATGGTTTTGAACGAGTGAAGGCCGTGCTAGCAGGCGCGTCGACCCTGCCGCTCGATTCCCATCCGCTCGGATCAAGTGCGTTTGTGCGTGATCGCCATGGCATTTGTCATCAACTAGCGAATGAGGAGCGCCTTACGTGGAAGAAGTAATGCGCCCTCCAGTTTTGACCTTCAATGGCCCCTTAGAGGCCGGTGTTCGAGCGGTTTCCGTCCTCGGAGCTGCATACCCACGAAGCTTTGATCTACAACGCATGGTCGCCTTCGACTATTTACTCGTTCACACATCGGAGTTGAACGGACCAGACGATCTACACCCGGATGCGCCGATAAGAACACCGGCTACCGAGGTAAGACGTAAGGTTGTCCAGAACGCTCTTCACCTCATGATGACACGTGACCTCGTTGATCGCGTTGTAACAGATAACGGCATACGTTTTTGCGCTGGCGAAATGGCAGCGTCATTTTTGGATGCTCTGCAATCATCCTACGTCGTTGAGCTGAAGCGCCGCGCCGCATGGCTCGTCGAGCATTTAGCCGACTACAGCGACAAAGACTTTGACGACCTAATGCGCCGATTTTTCGATCAATGGGTGGTCGAGTTTCAACACGCCGAGCAAAGCCTCGCCCTATGACCGGCCGCCTCTGCCTGCGATATCTCTCATATCATGGACCCAATCGCGATCCCGCCATTGTGCCGTTGGGCGCAGGGCTGAACGTCATCTATGGCGCGTCCAACACCGGAAAATCCTTCATCGTAGATACGATTGATTTCATGTTGGGCGGAAAGGGGCCGCTACGCGATATCCCCGAGCGTATCGGCTATAATACCGTGATGCTCGCAGTCGAAGCGAGTAACGGCGATCCATTTACTATCGTGCGCGCAGTCGAGGGCGGCCTCTTCGCTATCCATGAAGGCCTTCTTTATGAGGGCCTTCCCGAGGGCGCAGGGACGGCGCTTGCTGAGCAACACAATGATCGCCGCGATGACAATTTATCGGCTTTCTTGTTGGGAAAAATTGGCCTTGATCACAAGCGCATCCGCAAAAACAAGAAAGGCGATACGCAAAGTTTGAGCTTTCGCAATCTGGCGCGCCTTATCGTTGTCAATGAAGAGGAAATCATCCAGCAGCGGTCACCGCTCTCAGACGGCAACTATAGTGCGGACACCGCCAACACGTCGGTTTTCAAACTCCTGCTCACTGGCGTGGACGATTCATCGGCAGTGACGGCTACGCGCTCCGCTGCCGAAGATCATAATCGCGATGGACAGATCGCCATGCTCGATCAGCTCATTGGCGAGTATAAAAAGCAGATCAAGGCGCTCGCCGGTCCGCCCAAAGAGCTTCAAGAACAATTGGCCCGCCTTGACCTTACCATGGCCGAGCAAGGGGAGCTGCTGTCGGTAACCGAAGCCCAGTTCAAACAGGCTTCGACTGATCGACGTGACGTTGCGCGCAGGATTGAAGATGCACGAAATCGCCTGACCGAGATTACTGCGCTTCTCGAGCGCTTTACGCTGTTGAAGGCGCATTACCAATCTGATCTCGAACGTTTGGAAGCCATTGCCGAAGCGGGGAGCTTGTTCGGCGCTCTTGCAGGTGCATCTTGTCCAGTTTGTGGAGCTGACTCCGAGCATCACAATCCCGCTCAGGATTGTGATGGCAACACAGACAGCGTCGTATCCGCCGCCCGCGCCGAGATAGCGAAAATTGAGACCAAGTTCGGCGAGTTGCTGGAGACAATCAGCGCCTTGCGCAATGAAGCCGTCTCCTTTGAAAAGCGACTACCCTCGCTCGAAGAGCGGCTTTCCGAATTGTCGGTTACGATTGACAAGACGGTGGCGCCAAATCTGAAGCAGATGCGCTCAAGCTACCGCACACTTGCGGACAAGAGCAGCGAGGTTCGGGAAGCACTTTCGATCCATCGCGCACTTGTTGATCTTGAACAGCGAAAGGCCAAAATTGAAGCTAATGATTCGCTAGACGCTGGCCCGTCCAACGCTGTTGACGTTGATCTCTCCACATCAACGGTAGACCGATTCTCAAAACTTGTTTTAGAAATACTTACCCAATGGGGCTTCCCAGATATTGATCGCGTTCATTTCGACATGAAAGTCCGCGACCTTATCATCAACGGCAAACCGCGAACCTCCTACGGCAAGGGCTTGCGCGCCATCACCCAATCTGCATTCACCATCGGCTTGATGGAGTATTGCGCGCGTTTCGATACTCCTCACGCAGGGTTTGTCGTTTTGGACTCACCGCTTCTGTCATATCGCGAGCCGGACAGCCCCGCAGACGACTTGCGTGCCTCGGATCTCAATAGTCGCTTTTATGATTATCTCGCCGAAGCGCACTCCGAGCGGCAGTTCATCATCGTCGAAAATACCGACCCGCCGTCCGATATCCGCGCGAATGAACAAGCGGTCTTGTTCAGCGGCATCCGAAACGATGATTCGCGATTTGGTTTGTTCCCTTTGCCAGAGCTAGCTAGCTGATTCAGTTCCCACGACTGAACCTTTCCGCTGCACCCTGAGTTTCATCCGCGAATGTGGCTGTGGTCGTCGTCCCGTCAACGGGCGGCCCGATCCATTCGCCCTCATTTCATTCATGCTCCCGTGTTGCCCGTTTCGCCCCCTTCGTTCCTTGGCGGCTGACAGTCCGACTTTCCCCCAGCCTGTTCCCTTCGCGTCCTCAGGATACAGCGAAAGGAGATCAGGACATGACCACTTCATCAAAAGAACGCCCAAAGAGAAAATTCCCGCAACGCTCACCGCATGAATCATGCGGCGTTGCTCGGGACGTGTACGGAGCTATCACCGATCAAATCATTGCCGCAATCGAAGCCGGAGCCGCCAGTGGTAATAGCTTGCCGCAAATGCCTTGGCATCGCGCAGGCGGATCAATCGAACGTCCCACAAATGTCGAAAGCAAGAACGCCTATCGCGGAGTCAACACCATCGCCCTTTGGGCATCGGCATATTGCCAGCAATTCGATCATGGCCTTTGGGGCACATATCGCCAGTGGCAAGAGAAGGGCGCTCAAGTCCGCAAGGGCGAGAAATCGTCCATCATCATTTTCTATCGTGACCTTCAACGGCATGAGCGTGACACGCAATCATCCGGCGATGATGATGATCGCGGCAATCGTTTCTTCGTCGCTCGCGCATCGCGCGTGTTCAACGTCGCGCAGGTCGATGGCTTCGAACTTCCTGCAATGGAACCAGCCATTGATCGCATCGATCCATGCGTCGCTGCCGAAGCATTCATCGCATCCACAGGTGCGAACATCACCGTTGCCGGTGAACGTGCATTCTACAATCGCACAACCGACAGCATCACGATGCCGGATCGTCATCGCTTCATTGGCACCAAGACAAGCACAGCGACCGAAGGTTGGTATTCCACCTTGCTGCATGAGCTGACACATTGGTCAGGCGCAGAAACACGTTGCGCGCGCACCTTCGGTGAACGCTTTGGCGATGATGCCTACGCAATGGAAGAAATGGTTGCCGAGCTTGGCGCTGCATTCCTGTGTGGTGATCTTGGTATCACGGCAGAACCACGCGCCGATCATGCCGATTATATCGGCCACTGGCTGCGCATTCTCAAAGGCGACCGCAAGGCAATCTTCATGGCGGCGAGTGCTGCAAACAAGGCTGCCGAATACCTCAAGAGCATCGCTCAGATCGAACAACGAGAGGCGGCTTAGTCCGCTTCATCATATTGAAATGGCTATATGTTTCTGTTTCATGCCACCGCGAACGTCGTCAACGTTGGCATATTCTCTCTCATCGCTTCATGAGCCGAAGGCCTAACGAAGCCCACAATAGAGATCACTCGTCGGACCGTGCATGCTTACGGTCTTTTCTGGCTGATATTGATAGCCAGCTGGCGCAGGCGTCGGCCCAATAAATTGGTCTCTCAGATCAGGCGGGCCAATAGGTTGCTCGTAGCGTCTGACTCTTGCCGGTTCGTTTGATTGATTGCTTGATTCATCGTGTCCAATCCCAAATAATCTCTTTATAAAACTCATCTCTCCTCCAATATATAATATCTTATTATGTAATATATCACATATGATTAACTAAAGTCAAATATATGCATATCGCCGTAAGTATCGGTATAGAAAAACTTGACGTGTAGCTTAGAACTCTTTGAAATCATACATAGCAACGCCAATGTTGCTCTGGATTTGATACGGGCCTGTGCAGGTTGTCGGATCGCAGTCCCAGCCTGCGGTCAACTCTCCCATATGCGGCAAGTCATCATCGATCTTTCGGTCAATTGCTCTGATTTGTGAGCAGGGAGCTGCTGACGACGTGCCGCCAACCAGTAGCCCGATGATGATCATCACGATTGAAATTTCGACGAGCGTGAAGCCTGCTTGTATGCTTTGGGGAGCGCTCGTGATTGATGTGTATGATTTAAAAACGGGCGTCATAGATTAGCCTTCCCGTATTCTGATCGACATATACAGAGGTGCAAGATGCTGCGGATTCGCATCCCCAGCCACCGATGACAGACCCGTTGTAAGGAGTGCCATCATCAATTTTTCGATCGATTGACCCGATGACGGAACACGCAACCGTGTTGGTCGTGTCCATGGTTGTTGCTGAGATGTCGGTGATATTGATATTCGCCGCAGAGAAACGTGAGCATCCCAAGTTATTGTCCAAGTTGGACATTCGATATCCACCACCAATCGCTGCCGTTGGTTGCCCTTCGCCAAAATCAAGAGTCGTGGTGTTGCGAACATCTATGGTCAGTAAGTTGGCAGCTTGGAGGTGGTGCCAAAACGTGAAGCGCTCATTAGTAGCTGCGATTTGGCCTGCTGCCGGTTTGATGGACACCGAGATTGGCTCATTCATGCTACACCGGCCTCGCGTTCGAAGTCGATGGGGCTTCGGTATCCGATGGTCGAGTGCCTGCGGATCGGGTT
>JAAUPH010000375.1 GCA_012035435.1 Sphingopyxis sp.
GTCAACTGCTTGAACACGTCGAGTCCGGGCACGAAATGCGGCAAAACCGCGCCGGTCATCCTTCCCTCTCTCTTCCGGCAGCACGCGCTGGCCGGGCCTTTGGCGCATCCCCCGGTAAAACAGTGAAGTTTGGAGGGGTGGCCCGCGCGCACACTCGGGACCGACCCCGCCAGGCGGCCCCGCGTCAAATAATTCCGCCGCGGTCCTCCAGAAATTCCTGGTCGCTGCGGCGTGCGGGGGCGGATTTGGTGGCGGGGCCGCTTTTGCGCGTGGTTGAGCTGCGGCGTTCGACCTCGTCCTGGCGGATCGTGCGGCGGGGTTCGCTTTCGGCCTTGAACGCTTCCCAGATGATGGGCGATTTGGGGTCGTCGCCGGGCCAGCCGCCATAGATGCGGCGGCCGCTGCGGCGGTCGATCCGGACCATGCGTACACCTTTTGGCGCGATAAAGGGTTTGGGCTGCGCATCCTTCAATGCGGCCAGCGCAAATTGTTTGAAGATCGGGGCGGCAAGACTGCCACCCTGGGCATAGCCGCCCATGTCCTTGGGGGTATCGAAGCCGATGAACACGCCCGCGACAATATCGGGGGTGCCGCCGACGAACCACACATCCTTCGGGCCGTTCGTGGTGCCGGTCTTGCCAAACAGCGGCAGGCCCAGATCGCGCAGCGTGACCGCGGTGCCGCGTTGGACCACGCCTTCCAGGATATGAACCATCTGATAGGCGGTGATCGGGTCCATCAACTGTTTGCCCGATGCAGCAAAGCGCGGCATCGCCTTACCGTCCCAATCCTTGGCATTGCAGCCCGCGCACGCCTTCCATTTTCGGGATAGATCACGCGCCCGCGCCGGTCCTGCACATAATCGATCAGGCGGGGTCGCAGTTCGCGGCCATGGTTGACCAGCATCGCATAGGCATTGGTCATCTTCATCACCGTGGTCGACCCGGCACCCAGCGCGGTCGACAGATAGGGTTCGTGCTTGCCGATCCCCATGGTGCTGATCGTATCGACAATCGGCTGCATACCAATCTGGCTGGCGGTCTTGACCGTCATCAGGTTGCGCGACTGTTCAAGGCCCCAGCGCATCGTCTGTTCGCCAGCGCCCGACGCGCCGCCAAAGTTGCGGAAACATTTGTTGCCGAAGCGCGCGCCCTGATAAACGCAAAAGGGCGCATCGACGATCAGCGACGCGGGCGTCATCCCATTGTCGAGCGCGGCGGCATAGACGAACGGCTTGATCGTCGAACCAGGCTGGCGCTCCGCCTGCGTGGCGCGGTTAAAGGGCGACAGGTTGACGTCGAACCCGCCCTGCATCGCATGGACGCGGCCCGAATGGGTGTTCTGGACCACCATCCCGCCCGACACTTCGGGAATATTGCGCAGCGCGAAGACGCCATCGCCCTGCGGCTTGACAGCAATCAAATGGCCAGGGCGCAGCGCGTTAAATGCACTGGTTCCCGCTTTGCGATAGGCCATGCCCGCCATGCCCGACGGCACGGTTCCGACATCGCCATTGGCGAAACCGATGCGCGCGGTGCCGCCGCTTTTCGACAGCACCGCCGCGATCCGCCAATCTTCATACCGGATACTGACAAAGCTGGACGCCAGGCGGCTTTGCCACTGGTCGTCGGCCTCAATCGTGGCGATCGGCCCCGACCAGCCCTTGCCCGCGTCATAGCGCTGGAGCCCCCCGCGTAGCGCGCGGGTCGCCGCCTGTTGCATGGTGTCGTCATAGGCGCTGCGCACCCACAGCCCGCCGTCATAAACGCTTAGCTTGCTGCCGCTCTCTGCACTCTCGCCAAATTTTTCGATCAGGTCGCGGCGGACCTGCTCCATATAATAGCCGCCGACCTGCCGGAACACGTCGCCGCGCTGCGCAACGATGCCGAGCGGCTGGGCTCGGGCCGCCTGCAGCTGCGCCTGGGTGATCCAACCGTTGGTGAGCATCTGGCCCAGCACCCAGTTGCGCCGGTCGATCGCGCGCTGCGCAAATTTGGCGCGGCCATAGGTTTCAGGCGCCTTGGGCAGGATCGACAGAAACGCCATTTCGTGGAGCGCCAGCGCATCGACGTCCTTGTCGAAATAGGCGCGCGCGGCGGCCTGCACCCCGAAACTGCGGCGTCCCAAAGGAATTTCGTTGAGGTACAGCTCGAGAATCTGTTCCTTTTCCAGCGCCGATTCAATCCGGAACGCGACAATCGCTTCGCGCAATTTGCGCGTATATGTGACCTCGTTCGACAGCAGCAGATTCTTCGCTACCTGCTGCGTGATGGTCGAGGTTCCGCGCGGGGTTTCGCCGCTGGTCACGCCCTGAAACGCTGCACGGGCCAAGCCCGGATAGTCGAGCCCGCCATGTTCAAAGAAGGTTTTGTCCTCCGCCGCCAGAAAGCTGCGGACGAGCAATTGCGGATATTCGCTATACTCCAGCTGCACGCGGCGCTCGCGGGCATAGGTGTGGACTGGCATCCCGCTCGCGTCGCGCACAATCGTCGGCAGCGGCGGTTCATAATCGCGCAGCTGATCGACCGAAGGCAGATCGCGCGCGAACACGACCCAGATCAGCGCGCACAGCATAAGGAGACCGCCAAGCGCATAGACGGGCCAGCGGAACCAGCGATGCACCCATTTGTCGCGCAGCCATTGCTGTACGGCGCCGCTATCACGGCGCAGGCGCAGGCGAAAATTGCTGGGTGTCTCGGCGACCATTATCGCTTGCCTCTAAACGCTGGAAACCGGTTTTGGAAGAAATTCTAGCGCGCCGCACGCTGCCGCGCAAAATGGAGCTGGATCGCGCTGCTGACGCCGCGTGCCACTTTGCGCTGACCATCGCGTGACGCCAAAAACTCTGCATCGCGCAGGTTTGAGATAAATCCGGTTTCAAACAATACCGACGGTGTGTCGGGCGATTTCAGCACGACGAAGGACGCAAAACGATGCGCTTCGGTACGGAAGTTGATGATTTCAGATGCCTCGCGCTGGAGCAGCCGGGCAAAGTCCGACGCGCTGGTCATCGTTTCGCGCTGGGTAAGATCGATCAGGATCGAGGAGACCGCATCGCTCTGCGCGCCCAGATTGACGCCGTTCAATATGTTGGACTTGTTTTCGCGCGCTGCGAGCCGCGCTGCTTCGCGGTCGGACGCGACTTCGGACAATGTGTAGATGGAGGCACCTCGCGCATCGGGATTTTCGGCGGCATCGGCGTGTACCGAGATGAACAGATCGGCCTTTAGCCGCCGGGCGATGCCATAGCGTTCCTCGAGCACCAGAAAGCGGTCGTCGTTGCGCGTCAGCGCAACACGCACCCGCCCGCTTGCGACCAGATCGT
>JAAUPH010000376.1 GCA_012035435.1 Sphingopyxis sp.
CAGCGCTCGCGCGACGGCTTTGACGGCGGCGGCGAGCATGCGCGCGGTCGGCGCTCTTCGGCATCCAGCAAGGCAGCCTTGACGAAGCCCTGCGTGCCGATTCGGCGGCGAAGCTGATCGATATTGGGTTCGACGGCTATGCCATCGGCGGGCTCGCGGTGGGTGAGGGGCAGGAGGCGATGTTCGGCGTGCTCGACTATGCCCCCGCGCAGCTTCCCGACGACAAGCCGCGCTATTTGATGGGTGTGGGTAAGCCCGACGATCTGGTCGGCGCGGTCGCGCGCGGGGTCGACATGTTCGACTGCGTGCTGCCGACGCGCTCGGGCCGAAATGGACAGGCGTTTACGTGGGACGGCCCGATCAACATCCGCAATGCAAAGTTTGCGGAGGATCAGCGGCCGCTCGACGAAAGCTGCGATTGCCCGGTCTGCAGCATCTGGACGCGCGCCTATCTCCACCATCTGGTCCGGTCGGGGGAGATGCTGGGCGCGATGCTGATGACGCAGCATAATCTGCATTTCTATCAGTCACTGATGGCCGCAATGCGCGCCGCGATTGCGGAGGGGCGCTTTGCGGCCTTCGCCAGCGATTTTACGGCGCGTTACGCCAAGGCCTAGGGACCGGCCAGCACCAGCGTAAACCGTTGCCGATCCGGGCTCCGCACCAAATCGGTGCGCAACTGGCGCGACAGCCCGGCTAGTACACGCGCCAGATATCCTTCGGTAATAGCAGTATCGCATGCGGGCTGCGCAAAAACAGCACTGCTCGCCGTCAGCGTCGTCGGGCCGTCCGCGCTCGTGCTGATGTTGATCTGAACTGCCGCCCCGGCATCGTGCCGCAGGGCCAGCTCGATCAATTCGGTCAGCAGGAAAGCGATTGGAAGCGCGGTGTCTTGCCCCAAGGTCAATCCTTCGGTGACGCTGGCGATGACCGGCGGCCGGTTCGAGAGGCCGTCAGGATCGCCGAAAATGCCGCTGACATCCTCCACCAACTGGCGCGCGCTGACCCGGTCGGCGGCATCGCCGCTGCTCACCAGATGGCGGTGAACGCTGGTCAGCGCGTCAACCCGGTGCTGGATGGTGCGAAAGGCGGCGGCAGCATCCTCGCTCGCTGCGCCGCGCCGGTGCAGGTTGAGCAGGCTGGCGACCACCTGCAGATTATTCTTGACCCGGTGGTGCACTTCGCGCGTCAACTGTCGCTGCAGCGCCATCGCGTCATCGAGCGCAAGTCGGTCGGCGGCCAGTCGCTGCGTCGCCTCGCCCATCCGCTTGTCGACTTGCAGCATCCAGCGCGGTTGCGGCTCGGCAAAATCGCTGGGGCGGTCCTCGGCAAGGTGGCGGACAATGCGTCCAATAGGGCGTAGCAATTTCTGGTCGGCAAACCAGGTGACTGCAATCATCACGAGCAAGGCGGTGGTTGCGGCGATCCCCAGCGACGTCGCGATACGATCGCTTGCGGCGCGCTCCAGCATGAAAAATGTCGCGAGCGGTGTGATCCCTACCAAGGCAAGCGCAAATAAAACGCGGATCCGCGCTTGTCGCAGGGCAAGGCGGGCTAGGCGAGCACGATCCGTCATGACGTCAAGGGATAGCGGCAATGACGCCCACTTGCCAGCACGGCTGTTGCCGCCAATAGTGCCATGATGACCCCCGTCCCCGCCGATCGCGCCAATGCTCTTGCCCGCGCGCAGGCCCATGCACCTTTCCTTGCGCGATTGGCCGGGGATCATGCAGGGGATGTCGAACGGTTTCTGGCAATGGGGGCGGATGCAGCGCTTGCCGCGGTAACAGCGCCAGCCGCTGGCGCCGATTTGACCATGGCCTTGCGGCACTGGCGCGGTCGCCACGCATTGCTGACCGCGCTGGGCGATCTGTCGGGCGAACATGATGTCGCTGTTACGTGCCGCCGTCTGTCTGACGTCGCCGACCGGGCTTGCGATCTTGCCCTGACGCAGGCCATCGCCGAACGTACTCCGGATGCCCGCTGCAGGGCCTGTCCGTAATCGCACTGGGCAAATTGGGTAGCCGCGAGCTGAATTACAGCTCCGACATCGACCCGATCCTGATCTTTGACCCCGCGACCTTCCCGCACCGCAGCCGCGATGACCCCGGCGAGGCGGCGGTGCGGGTCGCGCGGCGGATGGTTGAGCTGCTCTCGGCGCGGACGGCGGATGGTCATGTGCTGCGCGTTGACCTGCGCCTGCGCCCGCACCCCGAAGTGACGCCGATTGTCCTGCCCGTCGACGCGGCCATTTCCTATTATGAAAGCCAGGCGCTGCCGTGGGAGCAGGCGGCGTTTATCCGCAGCCGCGCCTCGGCGGGCGACCGGGCGCTGGGCGACACTTTCCTTGCCGCGATCCAGCCCTTCATCTGGCGCAAATCGCTGGATTACCGACAGCTTGGCGAAATCGGGTCGATGACCGACCGGATCCGCGATCATTATGCCGGAGGGCAGGATTTCGGACCCGGTTACGATCTGAAGCGCGGTCGCGGCGGGATCCGCGAGATTGAGTTTTTCGCGCAGGTCCATCAGCTCATCTATGGCGGGCGCGAGCCTTGGCTGCGCACGCCAGCTACCATGGACGCATTGGCGGCGCTCGCGGGGGCGGGGCGTGTAGACGCTGACGTCGCTGCGCGTTTGACGCAGCATTATGCACTGCTGCGCCGTATCGAACATCGGTTGCAGATGGTGGAGGATCAGCAGACGCACAGCCTGCCTGCAAACCCCACAGCGCTGGCCAATGTGGCGCAGCTTGATGGTATGGCGAATGGCGCAGCGCTGCTTGCGATGCTGGAGCCCGTCGTCGCTGATATCGCCAGCGTCTATGACCGGCTGGTGGCGCGGCGCGGGGCGACGACCGGCTGGCCGCGCAATGCCGATGATTTGGCGGTGGCGGTGAGTTCGGGGCCGATTCCGGCGCCGGCCCGCTGTTCTCGGGAGTGAACGTCAACCAGTTTCTCGAGCAGAAGGGATTCGAGGTCACCGCCGTGCCGAGCGGCGAGGACGCGCTCCAGTCGCTGGAAGGCGGGCGCTTCGACGTGGTGCTGGGCGGCATCGCGGTTACTGACCAGCGACGGCAACTGGTAGATTTCACGGTCAGCTATCATTCCACCGATCCTGAGGAATGGTATATCGGTCCGCCCGGCGCGCCGCCACCCGCCTCTGCTCTAATTCGTCCAGTCCGGCACCGTGCATGAAACCCACCTGCGCGCCCGCGACTTCCGACACATCGCTTTCGCGACCGAACCCGAGGTGCTGGAGGCCCTTCGATCCGGGGCCGCCGACCTTGCCTTCGGCCCGTTCCAGACCCGCAGCGATGTC
>JAAUPH010000377.1 GCA_012035435.1 Sphingopyxis sp.
TGTCAGCATTAGCGGCAGCGCTCACAACTGATTTCACTTTGTCTGCCGGCCAGTTGACAGCAGCACGACCTTCTTCCGTAAGCGTCCATACACCTCTTGCGCTGTTTGAAAGCAATCCTGGATATTTTAAGTAGCTTCTGGCCCAAGACATTCTGTCTGGCAGTATTGGTACGCCACTTTTGGGGTACACCGTATCTAGCTGTGCCTGCGACAAACCCATATTCGCAATGATTGCATCATTGATCTCATCTATGTTTGCTGAACCGCCATAATTGTTCAAAGCAACCAGAGTTGGGACGTAAAAATCAATGTGGGTCGGGAGCTTAGTCACAAACGAAGCCCCCCCTACTGACAGGCCAAGCACTCCTCATAATCCGTCGGTGCGGCACTTTCCATATCCACCTCATCCTCGGCCTTATTCGCGGACCCCGCAATTTGCGCGCGTTGGATGGACTTAGAGCGGCAATAATAAAGAGACTTGATGCCTTTTTCCCAGGCGCTCCAATGCAGCATGTGGAGGTCCCATTTGTCGACGTCGCCGGGGATAAAGACGTTGAGGCTTTGGCCTTGGCAAATGAAAGGCGTGCGGTCGGCGGCGAGTTCGATGACCCAGCGCTGATCAAGCTCAAAGGCCGTTTTATAGACCGCTTTTTCATCGTCGCTGAGGCAATCCAAATGCTGGACACTGCCTTCATTCTCAAGGATCGACGTCCAAGTGGCGTCATCATTGAGGCCTTTGGCTTCTAACACGCCCGCCAAATATGGATTGCGCACAGAAAAGCTGCCCGACAGGGTTTTGTGGGTGTAGATATTGGCAGGAATTGGCTCAATACCCGCACTCGTGCCACCGCAAATAATAGAGATTGAGGCGGTTGGCGCGACTGCCAACTTGTGGGTGAAGCGCGCCATCACGCCTTGTTCGGCGGCGTCTGGGCAAGGTCCACGCTCATGGGCGAGTTTGACGGATGCGGCATCCGCACCTTGGCGGATTTGTTTGAAAATGCGCATATTCCAGCTTTTGGCCATGGCGCTTTCAAACGGTACACCTTGCGCTTGGAAGAAGCTGTGCAGACCCATGACGCCAAGGCCAACCGAACGTTCGCGGCTCGCCGAATATTTGCGCGTGCCATTTCATCGGGGGCGCGGTCGATATAATCCTGAAGAACATTGTCGAGGAAGCGCATGATGTCCTCGACAAACATCTTGTCGCCGTTCCATTCGTCCCAGGTTTCGAGGTTCATCGACGAGAGGCAGCACACGGCGGTGCGGTCATTGCCCAGATGGTCGCGGCCCGTGGGCAGCGTGATTTCGCTGCATAGGTTCGATGTCGAAACTTTCAGGCCCAGATCGCGGTGATGCTTGGGCATCATCCGGTTCACCTGATCGATGAAGATGATATATGGTTCGCCCGTTGCCAGACGGGTTTCAACGACCTTCTGGAACAGGCTGCGCGCATCGACGGTGCCGCGCACGCTGTTGTCCTTGGGGCTGCGCAGGTTGAACTCGGCGCCGTCGCGCACGGCCTCCATAAATTCGTCGGTGAGCAGCACGCCGTGGTGAAGGTTGAGCGCCTTGCGGTTGAAATCGCCCGAGGGTTTGCGAATTTCGAGAAATTCCTCAATCTCCGGGTGTGAGATGTCGAGGTAGCAGGCGGCCGAGCCGCGGCGCAGCGAGCCCTGGCTGATCGCGAGCGTCAAGCTGTCCATCACGCGGACGAAGGGAATGATGCCGCTGGTCTTGCCATTCAGGCCGACGGGTTCGCCAATGCCGCGCACGCTGCCCCAATAGGTGCCGATGCCGCCGCCGCGGCTGGCCAGCCAGACATTTTCGTTCCACGTGTTGACGATGCCCTCCAGGCTGTCGTCGACGCTGTTGAGGTAGCAGGAAATCGGCAGGCCGCGACCGGTACCGCCGTTCGACAACACGGGGGTGGCGGGCATGAACCAGAGCCGGCTGATATAATCATAAATGCGCTGGGCATGATCGGCATCGTCGGCATAAGCCGCAGCGACGCGGGCGAAGAGATCCTGATAGCTTTCGCCGGGCAGCAGATAGCGATCCTCAAGCGTCTCCTTGCCAAAGGCGGTGAGCAGCGCGTCGCGGCTGTTGTCCGTGGTCACGGCGAAACGCGGCGCATGAACAGCGGCAGAATCGTTGGGCGCTGACTCGCCACCAGCGTTCAGCTTTGCGGGCTTGGCCGTCAGCGTCGATTCGCTGGACTTTGCCTCGGCCGTTTTTTCCAGTTCTACGGTTGCCACGTCGCTCGTCTCCACCCGGTCCGTTTCACGAAAATCCATTGTTTCTTGCCCCCAGTTGCGATCGATTTCCGACCGACGATGTTCTTGTCATGTTCGACTCGGGACGAAAGCCCCGTGTAGCAGTTTTACAGCCTTCCGTGCGCAATTTTTTGGGGCGACAAACCCCCGCGGCGCGAGTCGTTGAACCGCACGCCGCAAAAACCGCCGAAACGGCTACATACCAATGCTTGGGTATCCAACCCCGGATCACCTACCACCCATAGTGCCACGTGCGCCAAACGATGCAAGACGGTAAATGACGTTTTAGCGACTCAATTCGTCGCTGAATTGATTCGCTTCATCGTGACGTAACGGAGCGGCACTGATGCGACAATCTGCTTGCGCCGCAATTACAAACTGATAGCCTTAGGCACGAGAATGAGAGCGGGCCCGCCGGGTGCGAAACCGCCGCCAAATCTGGGGGAGTAGGGTCTGATGAAGCGACGCGCGGTGCGTCTTGTCCTGTTCGCGCTGCTCATCGCAGGCGGCATTTATGGTTGGCGTGCCGGATGGTTTGGCGGCGCGGAGGCGGCCCCGACGATTGGCGGCAATGTCGAAGTACGCGAAGTGCAACTGGCGTTCCGTGTTGGCGGGCGCATCGCGGTGATTGCGGTTGATGAGGGCGATAGCGTCGCGCCGGGGCAATTGCTCGCGCGCCTGGATGGTGCCCCTTTCGCCGATGCGATGGCCAGCGCGCGCGCCGAAATCGACGCGCTGAAGGCGCGCCAAAAGGCGGTGGAGGATCTGCAGACCAATCGCAACATCCCGGTGCATCTGCTCAACGAGTTGGTCAAGCAGACGCCCGAGGGTGTGTACCTGCGCGACATCAAACAAGCGGGTCAGGTCGTGACGCTCAACGGCGTGGCTCAGGTCGGCAGTGCCGCCCCTCTGGCGGGTGGTCCGACCTTCGATCTCGCCAAGCAAGTCGTCACGTTGCAGGGCGAGAACGAAATCCTGGCCGAACGGCTGCGGCTGGTGCGCACGCCGCGTGAGATGCTCGATTTCTGGCTGCCTTTGCTGC
>JAAUPH010000378.1 GCA_012035435.1 Sphingopyxis sp.
GCTGCACGGCGCGGCGGGATCTATATTTCGCAACCTCGCCTTCGCTGTGTTCGGGATTTAGGCGCAGGCCGATGTCGAAGGTTAGGCCCTCGCTGCGGAGCTGGTCGAGCAGCGGACGAAAGCGCGCGATCTGAAAGGGGGAGTTGAAAATCAGATGATCGGACAGCCTGGCGATTTCGGGAAGCTCAGCGTCTTTATATCCCGCGCAATAGGTCGCAACCTCACCGCCATATTGCTCGCGCCCCAGCCGTGCCTCGAACAGGCCAGATGCGCAGACGCCATCGAGATATTCGGCAACGGTCGGGCCGAGCGACCACATCGAGAAGGCCTTAAGCGCGGCAAGCACCTTCGCACCCGACGCGTCGCCGATGGCGCGAAGAACCGCCAGATTGGTGCGCACTTTTGCCGCGTCCACCACAAATGCGGGCGAGGGTATGCTGCTAAGGTCAAAGGCGGGCAAAAGCCCCGGGGATCACCGGCTTTGGTTTTCCATGTTCAATTATCCTTCCCCCTCCTCTTCAGGGGAGGGGCAGTTGAGACTTGGTCCGGCGTAGCCGGGCCTTAGGCGAGCGGGGTGGGGACTATCGGCCATGCGCTATGCCGACAGACCCCACCACAACCCCTCCCCTGAAGGGTAGGGGCTTAGTGATCGAAAACTCCAAAGCGCTGATTTGCCGCTCGCACAAATGCAGTTTGCCATGAAACGTCATTGCAGCCTCGAAGGTAGGCAAGGTTTCCCAAATCTATCGAGCATTTTGGATGGTTTTCTTGACGTCCGCTCACAAAGCCGCCTTCGTGCCAATCAGCATAGATTTCGTCGTCAACCGACATTTCTGGGTAAAACACCGAAAGGTCATTTGCCCACTCTGATCGCCGGTGATCGGGAGGCCCGTGGCTGACAATTACAATTTGCTCAGTCGCCACGGCCAGTTCGTCGGCTAGTTTCTTCTCATGCCAATTGGGCATTTGCCCTTTAACTTCAAAAAACGCTTTGAGGTCTGGCAAGAAAAAGTCCGGCAGATATGAGCCCGATGGAAGATGAAAACCTCCGACTTCATACCAATGACGCCAACCAATCTGGTGGAACACCACCGCCCATCGCGCTTCGGCGCGGGAACGGTATTTGATGCCATTGTAGATTGTTTGGATTGCTTTCATTGCAAAACCTCTCTGCGGTCTCTGCTTCCTCTGCGCCCTCTGCGTGAACCCCTAAAAATCCAGCGGCCCCTCAAGCTCCTTCACCTGCCACGGCAGACCATGGTCATTGAGCATTGCCATGAAGGGGTCGGGGTCCATCTGTTCCATGTTGAACACGCCTGCGCCCGACCATTTTCCCGTCACCATCATCGCCGCGCCGATCATCGCGGGAACGCCGGTGGTGTAGCTGACCGCCTGGTTGCCAGTTTCGGCAAAGGCGTCCTCATGATCGCAGATGTTGTAGAGATAAAGCGTCTTTTCGCGGCCATCTTTGCCCATGCCGGTGGCGATGACGCCGATATTGGTTTTGCCCTTGGTTGTCTCGCCCAGGCTGGACGGTTCGGGCAGCACGGCTTTGAGGAATTGCAGCGGGATGATCTCACGCCCTTCGTACGTCACCGGGTCGATCCGCGTCATGCCAACCGCCTGAAGCACATTGAGGTGCGTAATGTAAGCGTCGCCAAAGGTCATCCAGAAACGGATCCGGCGGATTTCGGGGAGATGGGTTTTCAGGCTTTCGATCTCCTCATGATACATGAGGTACATATTTTTGGGGCCGACCGCCTCAAAATCAAAGGCCTGCTTTACCGACATCGGCGGGGTTTCCACCCAGTCGCCGTTTTCCCAGTGGCGCGCCACCGCAGTCACTTCGCGGATGTTAATCTCGGGGTTGAAGTTGGTGGCAAACGCCTGACCATGGTCGCCGCCATTGCAATCCAATATGTCGAGCGTGTCGATGCGGTCGAAATGATGCTTTTTGAGCCAGACAGTGAACACGCTGGTCACGCCGGGGTCAAAGCCCGACCCCAGCAGCGCCATCAGCCCCGCATCCTTGAACCGGTCATGATAGGCCCATTGCCAATGATATTCGAACTTCGCCTCGTCGCGCGGTTCATAATTGGCGGTGTCCATATAATGGGCGCCGGTCGCAAGGCACGCGTCCATGATGGTGAGGTCCTGATAGGGCAGGGCTAGGTTGACAACATGGGTGATGCCATGCGCGCGGATCAACGCGGCGGTTGCGTCGGCATCATCGGCGTCGACCTCTGCGGTGGCGATGTCGACGCCGGTGCGCGCCTTCACCGATTCGGCAATGGCGTCGCATTTGAACTTGCGGCGGCTGGCCAGCGTGATGCTGGGGAAGATGTCCGCATTCATCTTGTGAACTTGAGCCATCTTGTGCACCGCGACCGAACCGACGCCGCCTGCGCCGATCACCAGAACCTTGTTCATGCAAAAATCTCCTGAAGGCCGCATCGGCCCGCTTGCCTTGTTTCACCGGCCCTATAGGACAAGGGCATGACAGAAGAAACTCCCCCCGCGCTGCTCGACCCCACCCGCGCCCCAACCCGTGAAGGCGTGCTGCGCGCTGCGGCCAAAGTCACGGCGCTGTTGCCCCAGACCCCGCTGCTTCCGCTGGAGGTTGATGGCCGGACGATCTGGTGCAAGGCCGAATGCTTGCAGCCCATTGGTTCGTTCAAGATCCGCGGGGCATGGCATCGACTTTCAGACCTTGCACCGGAGCAGGCCGCAGCGGGTGTCGTCGGCGTATCGAGCGGCAATCATGCGCAGGGTGTCGCATGGGCGGCGCGACGGTTGGGTATATCTGCAACGATTGTCATGCCGAACGATGCGCCGCAGGCGAAATTGGCCGCCACCTGCGAGTTGGGTGCGGAGGTCGTCCTTTATGATCGCCCCGGCGGGGTCGACCGCGATGCCGTGGCGCGCGCCATTGTCGAGGAAACGGGGCGCACGCTCGTCCATGCCTTTGGCGACCCGTGGGTGATCGAAGGGCAGGGGAGCTTGGCCATCGAAGCTGCCGCGCAGCTGAAAGCCGCAACCGGCGGTGAATTTGACAGTGCGATTGTGTGTTGCGGCGGCGGCGGGATGACTTCGGGGATCGCGCTCGCGTTGCCCGATGCCAAAATCTTTGCTGTCGAGCCCGAAGGCTGGGATGATGTTGGTCGCAGTCTTGCGGCTGGCAGCATCCAGCGTGTGGGGAGCCCACCGCCGACCGCCTGCGATGCACTGCAGACGCCCGCGACTTATCCAATCAATTTTGCTGTGCTGCAAGCACGCGGCGTGACCGCGACATGGGTGAGCGAGGCCGAGGTG
>JAAUPH010000379.1 GCA_012035435.1 Sphingopyxis sp.
GCAAGCGCCAGATGACGCCGCGCTGGTCCATGTTGGTCTGCCCGACGGCGCGATGCGCGATGTGGCGGTGTCGCCCCGGGGGAAGGTGCTGGCGGTCGTCGATCCCGACACACGGTTCACGGCATGGCTCGCGCGACTACATGGCAGTTTGCTGCTGGGAACGGCGGGGGGCTTGCTGGTTGAGCTTGCGGCGAGCTGGGCCATTGTGATGATCCTTACCGGGCTTTATCTGTGGTGGCCGCGTGGGCGCGGGGCGAGCGGGGGTGGTGTGGCCGCGCCTCCACCTTGGCGCGCGGGCCGCGTGGCGCGATGCGCATGCGGTAACTGGTTTTGGGTGTCGGGACTGGCGCTGATGCTGATGACGCTGGCGGTCAGTGGCTTTGTGATGTGGCGGCGGCGTGCGCCCGATCATGCACTGGGCGCGCCGCCAATTGCGCAAGAACAGGCGCGGCTGAAAGCTGTGGCGGCGATTATTTTGGTGCTGGCGGTATTGCTGCCAATGCTGGCGGCGTCGCTGATTCTGCTATGGCTGGCGGAGCGACTGGTGCTGCCGCGTCTGCCGAGGGCGGCGCGCTGGTTGGGAATGGAACGGCAAGCCTCCGCGTGCGGCTAATGCCACCACATCACCCCAAAAGGGAGCGGGGTCCAGGCGCCGGTGCGGACCCCGGCTTGCCTGAGCGCCTCGTTCACCCAGTTGTTGCAGGTGAAGAGCGCGGAATATTCGGTCCGTGCAGCGGGGCCGATGACTTCATAGAAGCGGCCGTCGCTGTGATAGGCGGGTTCGCGCGGGTGTGATAGCCGCCTGATGTGGGGAAATGGCTGGTCACAAAGCTGACCAACCGTTCCATTTCCGCATCGCGCAACACGAGCCGTTTCACATCGGTGACGGGCAGTTCGCTCAGCCGCTCGACATGCATCAGCATGGTGCCTGATCCGACCAGCGCTGTCACTGCCGTGCCCGGCCGCAAATCGGCCCAGCGCGGGGTTTCGCGAAAGAAGCGGGCGTCGCCCCAGCCGAACATCAGATAGGGATGCCGCGCGGCGGGACCGGGGAATTGATCTTCGGGCAAATCGGCGAGCAGATCGTCGGCCACCGGTGGATCGGCGACCCAGCGGCCAAGGTCGATCCCGGCCTGAGCGCGCGGGATAATGAGGCTGGTGTGAATGCCATTATCGTACAGATAGACGCTGTGGCCCAGGCTCGGCGGCACCCAGTCGCGGTTGACGGGAATGAGCCCGCCGATCAGCGCCGCCGCCATATACAGCCCCAGCGCCAACAGCGGCCAGCAGGCCAGCGCGCGCAGCGCCGAGCCCCAGCTGTTGATGCGAAATGCTTTCACGGGTAACTATCCCCTATGGCCAGCGACACCCATGTTTATGCCGCACCCCCGCCGGCGCAAATCCCGACTGGACGATCCCGCAAAATTGGGATGCGTTCACAGGTGATGAGCATGCGATGTGGGACCGGCTGTTCGTGCGGCAGACGGGGATGCTGCCGGGCCGGGCCGCCGATGCTTTCTTGCGCGGCATGGATGTGCTGCGGCTCGAAAAGCCGGGGATTCCGGATTATCGCGATTTGAATGCGCGGCTGATGGCAGCGACGGGATGGCAAGTGGTCGCGGTGCCGGGGCTGGTGCCCGATGATGATTTTTCGACCATCTCGCCAACCGGCGTTTCCCGCGGAATTTCATCCGCACGCCCGATCAGCTGGACTATCTGCAAGAACCCGATGTATTTCACGATGTGTTCGGTCATGTCCCGATGCTCGCCGACCCGGTATTCGCCGATTATATGGTTGCTTATGGGCAGGGGGGGCTGCGCAGCCTGGGCTTCGGCGCGCTCGACAAGCTGGCGCGGCTTTACTGGTATACGGTCGAGTTTGGGTTGATCCGCGAGGGCGGGGGGCTGCGCATCTATGGCGCAGGCATCGTGTCGAGCTTTGCCGAGAGCGTCTTTGCACTCGATGATACGAGCCCCAACCGCATCGGCTTCGACCTGGAACGGGTCATGCGGACGCGCTACCGGATCGATGATTTTCAACAGAATTACTTCGTCATCGACAGCCTGAATGATCTGCTGCGTGTGACGGTCGAGACCAATTTTGCGCCGCTTTATAGGCGGCTCGCAGCGCTTGATGATATCGCGATTGCCGATATCGTACCGGGGGATGAAATCATCACCCGCGGCACGCAGGCATATGCGCAGATGCGAGCTGTCAGTTGAAATCCACCGATGTGACCCGCCCGGCGCGGTAGGTGCAGGTGAAATCGCGGGGCATTGTTTCGGGGGCGGCGACGCTGCCCGTGACGCGCCAGTCATTGCCTTCGCGCTCGACGCCGTCGATCTGGCCGACGCGAGCGAAGTCACCAATCTCACCCTCGGCGGCCCAGCTGCATGCTTCAACCGCGCGGCTTTCGTCGCTGTTGCTGCCGGGGGTCCATTGGCGGTTGCTTTGCGGTTCCGGTGCCGCCCGATAATCGCGGTCGCGACGGTCGTAGCGATAGTCGCCATCCTGCCGGTCGCGGCCTTTGTTCTTGCCCGCGGAATCGGCGATGGCGGCAATCGCGCCGATCAAGAAGATGCCAGCGATGACGTCGCCCGCATCGACCCGGTCGCGGTGACGGTAGTGACGGTGGCGTGCCTCGGCAGGGGCGACGGCGACGACCAGCGACGATGCCATCACGGCCAGGCCAACCAATTTGGTAGCAAAAGACTTCATGGTGCGAATCCCCCAACAATCCGCGGCCCCTCAGCCGCGACAGACGGTGGGCCTTAGAGCGATGAGTCTGTCGCCGCGCTGAACGGACGTCAGCAGCCGCAGCGGGGCTTGGCGCGCTTTTTATAGACGCGCTTTTTGGGAGCATAGCGCGCGCGGGGCGCGCTGACCGTTTCATAATGGGTTTCGGTGGTGATCGTCTCGACCGTCTCGGTCGCGGCCGGAGTGATCATCGTGGTCACGACATAGCCCGGCGTATACCAGCCCTGGCCATAGCCATTGCCGCCATTCCAGCTGCGCTGCCGCTCTTCGATCCGGCCGACCATCGCGCGGCACTGTTTCTTGTCTTCGGCCTGATCGATCAGGCGGCCTGCGACCGCGCCCAGCGCGCCGCCCAGTAGCGTGCCGATCAGCATCGCCCAGGCCACGGGGCCGCCGGCCTGAATCTGCGCGGCGGCGTCGGATGTATTGGACAGGTCGATCGTCTGGTAGGCGACGTTGCGCTCTGCAGGCTCGCAGGTCGTCGCCCCGCTCGTGCACGGTCCTTCGATTCGCCTCACCACGTAAAAGTAGGGCGCCTTCTCGTCCTTCCCCTC
>JAAUPH010000380.1 GCA_012035435.1 Sphingopyxis sp.
GGGCCGCGAACAGACCGCAACCGCACATCGGTTTTTCACGCCGGCTTTTGCCGCGCCTGAACAGCTCGGTGATGGCAACGTCTCTGTGCTTTGCGATGTCTATGGCCTGGGCGCAGTGCTTTACACACTGTTGGCAGGAACGCCGCCACTCGAGCTTTCTGGCGCGAGCGCCGCCGAAATCGAGCGGCCGGATCCGGATGGTGCCGCCATCGCCGATGCGTGCTGTGGTCCTTGAACGAGGCGAATCGGCGGTCCGCGCGATCGGCGGCGCTCAAGCGGACAAATGGGCCGCGGAACTCGGCCGCGATCTTGAACAGATCGTGCAGAAAGCGCTGCGCAAAGAGCCGGAATCGCGTTACGTCAGCGCCGATCAATTCGACGAGGATTTGAAGCGCTATCTGGAACGACGCCCGATCCTCGCTTCCGGTTCCGGATGGTTGTATCGCTCACGCAAATTCTGCGAGCGGAACGCGCTTGCGGTCTCTTTCTCATTGGTCTTCGTTATCGCGTCCGCGCTCGGTGTCGTGCAACTTCTACGACAGAACGCCCAGACTCGGGCCGAACGGGATCGAGCTGCACTGGCTTTGGAATTGCTGCAGAACGCTTTCAGTTCTGCCGACCCGATGCGGTTGGGCGCAGACGATATCCGGGCGCGCACGATCCTTACTTCGGCAGCACGCGAAATCAATGCCTTGGAGAAGAGTCGACCTGAGTTGTTCAGAGACCTCGCCTATCCGATCGGTCAAATCCACTTGAATCTGGGGTTGACGAGCGAAGGGCTGGCGTTGGTGCAGCGCGCGAACCGTCTGCTGTCCGATGTTCCGAATATGGGGGCGCTGCTTGAGGTCCGCGGGCTCATCATGGCGGGTCGGCTGTCCGATGCTCGCGAATTGGCAGAAGCACATCGCGAGCGCTTGGGGGCGTTGCCGGAATTTCAGGTCGAGCAGGCGCACCTGCTCTATCGGGAAAATCGCCATCGCGACGCTATCGCGCGGCTCGATCGATTGCTGTCAGAGACGGCGCTGTTGAGAGATCCCGTTCTGCGTGATCGCGCTTATCTCTATCTTGTGGAAGCGCATCGTTTGGATGAGCACCCGAAGCGAGCGCTGACGGTGATCGATAGGCATGTGATCGAGTTGGGGAGGCGCTATGGCAAACAACATCCTGCGGTTCTGGTCGCGCGTTTGAGGCGCACCGAACTGCTCTCGGCGGTTGGAGATGCGTCCCTTGGTGAGCGGGAACTCATCGCGATCAAGCCGTTGCTGGAACGAAATTACGATCGACAGTCGGCGGTGCTCGGCGAGTATCACCACACTTTCGGCGAGTTGCTGATGAAGCAGAATCGTCGACAGGAAGCGTTGCAGCATTTTCGCCAAGCGCTGGAAGCGGATCTGGTCGCACTCGGTCCAGATCATGCGAATACTCTGCGGAATCACTTGAATGTCGCGATCGCCATCGCCTACGGGTTGCCGGATCGCAGCGCAGCCTATCCGCATTTCGACCATGCCATTGAAGGTCTGGAGAAGATTCGGGGGAAGGCGAACTCACTGGTTGGGTTCGCGCGACTGGAAGCCGCGAAATCCCACTTCTGGGACGGCAATCCGGAAGCGGCCCGGCGTGTCCTGACGCCGGACAACGCCCTGGCGTTTTTTCCTGCGATGACTGAAACCAACCGCAGGGAATACCTTGAGGCATTGCACTATGGGTTCGGAGCGATGAAATGTCCGCCGCAGCAGCATCGCAGACCAGCCGGAGCGCTCGGTGAGGAGACGATCGCGCGCACACTGGTCTGCCGTTACGATCCGGACGGTCGACACCGTCCGAAAAATGACGGGGCTTGATCGATAGGTCCGCCTGATTTCGAGTGAAATATGGCCGATCGCATATGCGCGGCAGATCATTGATCTATCCGCCCCCCACTGTCCTCATCGAAGGAAATGTTATGAAACCGATTCTCTATCTTGTTGCATTCATGGTGTCCTGGATGATCCTTGGCGAGGCGCAGGCGCAGTTCAAGTATCCCCCGCCCAGCACTTCGCCGCCGAGTTGCTCCAGAGAAAAAAGCGGGCCCGTCGACCTGCCCCCGTCGAGTTCGGACTGTAAAGTTGAATTAGCCAGTTTAACGGATATCTCCATCCATTGTCAGCGATTGTCGCAGTCGGTTCTGTGCCATGCCGCGATGCTCGTCTATACACAGAGCGGATGGGAGCTGCTCGACCCGTCCACGCTTACTCATCACTGGGCCTACATCGTCGATGGTGTCGAAGTCTATCTGCCGCCCAACCATTGGGATTCGGTCGCGATTGAGTGCGGCAATGGGCGGTACGGTCATGTTCGCGTCGCTGCTGGCGGTGCTGTCGCTCAGATTCAGTTCCAGTGTCCACCGCCGACGGTCATGGAATGGTGATTTGCTGCGATGGATTCGATCCATCGTCCGGAACGATGCGCTTATTGCCAAAAAGTAATCCGCCAACGGTTCCGGGCGATGCAGGAAATAGCCCTGCGCATAGTCGATGCCGAGCGTGCGCAGGGTCTGCAGCACCGCGTCGTTTTCGACCTGCTCGGCGATCGTCTTCTTGTCGAGTACGCGAGCGATGTCGGCGATGGCGTGAGCCACCGCCGCGGACGAGCGCGGAGTCGGCGAGATTGCGGATGAAGCTGCCGTCGATCTTGAGGTAGTCGACGTCCAGTGAGCGCAGATAATCGAACGAACAGAAGCCCGTGCCGAAGTCGTCCAGCGCGAACGCGCAGCCCAGCGCTCGCAGTTCGATGATCAGTTCCTGCGCGCGCGAAAGATCTCGCACCGCGCTGGTCTCGGTGATCTCGAAGCACAGCTTGCGCGCGGGAAGCGTGCTGCGACGGATGCGAGCGATCAAGAACTCACGGAAGCCTTCGTCGACCATCGATGCCGCGGTGAGGTTGATCGCGCGAGAGGCTGATGCGCTCGGCGGCCTCGGGGCGGGATTCGAACCAATGCAGAGCGAGTTCGATCACATGACGATCGAGGGCGACACCCAGCTGGAAGCGCTCGGCGGCGGGAATGAACTGACCCGGCGCGAGCAATTGCCCGCTGGCCGGGTCGCGCATGCGCAGCAGAATTTCGATGTGCCGTCCGCCCGGATCGTCGCCGGCGAACGGGGAGATCGATTGGCAATGCAGTTCGAACAGGCCGCGGTCCAGCGCTTCGCGGATGCGCACCGCCCAGCGCATGGCTTCGGTGCGATCCTGGGCGCCGCCACGCTCTTCGTTCGCGAGACAGACGCGATTGCCGCCCAGCTCCTTCGCGGTGAAACAGGC
>JAAUPH010000381.1 GCA_012035435.1 Sphingopyxis sp.
CGGGCGCGGCGCGGGTGCCGGGGCGGGTTCGGCGGCGACGAAGCGCGCCGGTTCGGCGGGTGCGATCTCAGGCCGGATCGGTTGCAGCGGGGCTGCGGGCTCACGGGTGAGCGGCCGGCGCGGCCACGGCGGCGGTGGCCCGCGCCCAAATCCACCAGCCGGTGACGATGCCGATCACCAAGGCGATCAGGCAAAGATACCAATAGTCCTGCATCCAGCTCAGCATATTTGCTCTCCCAGTTTCAGGCCGACCGGCCCCAGATCAGCCTGCCAATTGCAACGCCCACAATGTAGAAGAGCAGCAGCGACAGAAGCGATTCAACGAACAGGGTCATGGCGGGCGCTCCTTATTGGGCCGGGGCGGCGGCAGGGGCTGCTGCTGCGGCAACCGAAAATTCGATACGGCGATTCGCGGCCTTGGCGGCGGGGCTGTCGCCGGGTTCGAGCGGTTTGGTTGCACCATAGCCGCTGGGCACCAGCCGGGCAGCCGGGATGCCGCGATTGACCAGTTCGGCCACCACCGTTTTGGCGCGCGTTTCGGACAGCCGCTGATTATTTGCAGCCAGACCAGAGGCATCGGTGTGCCCGGCAACTGCGACGGTGGTGCCTGAACATTGCGCCAATTCCTTGGCGAGCGCTTCGATAAGCGGGAGTGATTCGGCCTTCAGCGTGGCGGCACCGCTGTCAAACTGGATGGTCTTGCCCTTGATGATCGCATCGACGTCGGCCTGGCAATCCTTGACCGCCTCAGCGGTCGCGGGGGCTTCGGCGGGCGGAGTGGCTGTGGCGGGTTCAGCGGTTGCGGTTTCGATCCACTCGGCGCGCTTGACCCCAGGGATGGCGGCGATTTCGGCAATCACCTGGTCCTTGGTTTTGCCCGCCGGCAGTTCGCCCGACAGCAGGATAACACGGTCGATGCTGGTCTCGCGGATGGCCTGCGCGGTGAGACCTGGGCCGATGGCAGCCAATTTGGCGTTGGCCTCGGTCTCCAGCTTGCCGACAAAGGCTTCGCCAAGGCCCAGCGCGCTATGGCTCGCCATCGCCATCAGCGCGGTGATGCCCGCGCCGATCAAAAATTTGGTGGTGCCGTTCATGGCTGTGCGACTCCTGTTGGCAGCGGCGACTCGCCGGTTTTCCGCTGTCTTGACTAGAGCTTAGCCTCGCGTTCGACTTCGCGCCAGCCTATGTCGCGGCGCGCGAAGCCATCGGCGTAATCGATTGTATCAAGCGCGGAATAAGCGCGGGTTTGCGCGGCGCGGACGCTGGGGCCCGAGGCGGTCACATTGAGCACGCGCCCGCCCGTCGCGACGAGCTGACCATCGGCAAGCGCTGTCCCGGCATGGAAGATTTTGGCGCCATCGGTTTCGGCGGTGGCAAGGTCGTGGATGGCACCGCCCTTCGCGGGGGTGCCGGGATAGCCGCGCGCGGCCATCACGACGGTCAGGGCATAATCCTCGCTGAATGTCGGCGCTGGCGCGTCGGCCAGCCGTCCGACTGCGACCGCATGGAGCAGCGCGGCGAGATCGCCGGTGTAGCGCATCATCAACACCTGACATTCGGGATCACCGAAGCGGCAATTATATTCGATGAGCTTGGGTCCGGCATCGGTGAGCATCAGTCCTGCGAACAGCACGCCGACATAGGGTGTTCCCGCTGCCGTCAGCGCGCGCGCGGTCGGCTCAACAATCTCGGCCATCGCGCGCGCGATGAGGTCCGCTGTCATCACCGGCGCGGGGGAATAGGCCCCCATGCCGCCGGTGTTGGGGCCGATATCGCCGTCGCCGACGCGCTTATGGTCCTGCGCGGTGCCGAACAGCCGCACGGTTTCGCCGTCGCACAGCGCAAACAGGCTGGCCTCTTCGCCCGTCATAAACTCTTCGATGACGACGCTGGCCCCGGCGCTGCCAAAGCTGCCGCTGAACATGTCGGCGATCGCCGCTTCGGCCTCGGCGGTGGTTTCGGCGATGATCACGCCCTTGCCCGCAGCGAGCCCGTCCGCCTTGATGACGACGGGCAGGCCGAAATCGGGAAGGACTGCCAGCGCCTCGTCCGCGCTGGTGCAGCGGCGATAGGCGGCGGTGGGGATGGCGTGCGCGGCGCACAAATCCTTGACGAAGCCCTTGCTGCCTTCGAGCTGGGCGGCGGGGGCACCGGGTCCGAAGACGGCGATGCCTTCTGCCCTGAGCCGGTCGGCGAGGCCAAGGACGAGCGGCACTTCCGGTCCGACCACGACAAAATTAACGGCATGATCAACTGCGGCCTGGACCAGCGTGTCGATGGCATCGACTGCGATCGGCAGCAGCGTGGCATGCTCGGCAATCCCGGGATTGCCCGGCGCGGCAAACAGGCTATCGCAGCTTGGCGATTGCGCGAGCCGCCATGCCAGCGCATGTTCGCGTCCGCCCGAGCCCACCAACAGGATTTTCAATGCCCGACCCTTTCGATCCTGACGCGCCAGACACCGCGTCGGCGCGGCTGTTAGCCGAAGCCGCGCCGGGCGACAATGCACCGGCGCTGTCGGTCAGCCAGTTGTCGGCGGCGCTCAAACGCGTGGTCGAGGATGGCTTTGGCCGGGTGCGGGTGCGCGGCGAATTATCGGGCACGAAGCGCGCGGCGTCGGGGCATTTGTACGGCAGTCTGAAAGATGAGAATGCCCTCATTGATATGGTGATGTGGAAGGGGCAGGCGGGGCGGCTGGCCTTTCGCCCCGAGGATGGGGTGGAGGTGATTGCGACGGGGGCGGCTCACCACCTTTCCGGGCCGGTCCAAATATCAGCTGGTCGCCGACAGTCTGGAGGTCGCAGGCGAAGGCGCGTTGATGCTGTTGTTCGAGCGGCTGAAGGCGCGGTTGAAGGCGGAGGGATTGTTCGACCGCGACCGCCGGGCGTTGCCGCGGATGCCGCGCATCATTGGCGTCGTGACGTCACCGACCGGGGCGGTGATCCGCGACATCCTTCACCGCATCGGCGACCGTTTTCCGGTGCAGGTGATCGTGTGGCCGGTGCTGGTGCAGGGCGAGGGCGCGGCGGCGCAGGTCGCGGCGGCGGTGCGTGGTTTTGATGCCTTGCCGATGAGTGGCGGCCCAGTGCCGCGTCCCGATCTGGTCATCGTGGCGCGCGGGGGCGGGTCGATCGAAGATTTATGGGCGTTCAACGAAGAGGTTGTTGTGCGCGCCATCGCCGATTGCCGTATCCCGACGATCAGCGCGGTGGGGCATGAAACCGACGTCACGCTCGCCGATCATGCCGCCGATGTGCGAGCGCCGACGCCGACCGCTGCCGCCGAAGTCG
>JAAUPH010000382.1 GCA_012035435.1 Sphingopyxis sp.
GATGCGGCTGAAATCCAGCTGCGTGGCGATTTCGATGCGCAGCGGTTCTTCGCCTTCACTCCCCGCCGCGCTGCTTGTTGCGGACGCAGCGCTTTCGCCGCAAAGCAGGCACGGCGCGGCGCTGGCCGGCACGGCCTCACCCATGCACAACAGGGCAAACAGGATCAGGCGCAAAAACACAGTCTACAGTCATAGGACTGTCATGGTTAAGCGTTGGTAACCGCCCCCCCACCCCTTGCCCTGCCGAAGCTCAGCTCCGATATTAGGGTCCTGACCCTAGTGCTCTATCCAACCGGAAAGGCTCGTCATGACCACGCCCACGCCCCCAAAGCCACTTGATCCGCTGGCGCGCCATATCCTGCGCGAGGGCGGAACCGAGCGGGCATTCACCGGAAAATATAATGATTTCAAGGGCGACGGGCTATATCATTGCGCCGGTTGCGGTGCGCCGCTGTTCGACAGTCATGACAAATATGACAGCGGCTCGGGTTGGCCCAGCTATACGGCACCCGCCGATGAAGCGGCGGTGAGCGAGCATAGCGACAACAGCCACGGCATGCGCCGGGTCGAGGTGCGCTGCGCACGCTGCGCCGGGCATCTGGGCCATGTCTTTCCCGACGGGCCGGGGCCAACGGGGCTGCGCTATTGCATCAACAGCGCCGCGCTTGACTTCGTGGGCCGCGACGCGGATGACGCAGGCTCCGGGCGTGATTAACGTCGCATAAAGCCCAGCTGCGTCAAATCTGGCCCGGCACATGGACATAAGGATAACGGCCCTTGCGCGGTGAACGGCGACGATTGGCTGGCAGCGGCGGCAATGCGGAACGCGCGGCGCGGCGGAATAATCTCCCTCCTCCGGAACACAAGCCTGTGCCGACAGGCTGGCGGTTGTGGCTTCGGCGCCTGATCCGCTGGGGTCTGGGCCTGGGGCTGGTTGCCTTTGTCGCATTGGCGATTGCCGTGGCGATCGCGGTTCAGCGGATGCCGAGCTTTGAGGAGCTGAAGGGCACGCCGGCTGGGCAAACGATCCGCGTGCGCGCCGCTGACGGGACAGTGTTCTTCACCGTCGGCCCCAATTATGGCCGCTGGCTGCCGATCCGCGAAGTACCGCAAGTGATGCAGGATGCGATGCTTGCGGTCGAGGATCGCCGGTTCCAATATCACCCTGGCGTCGATCCGGTTGGACTGGCGCGCGCAGCGGTGTTCGCGGTGGAAACGCGAGGCACCGGTCGGCGCATGCAGGGTGCATCGACGATCACGCAGCAGCTTGCGCGCAATATTTTTCTGTCGAACAGCTACAGCCTGACCCGCAAGCTGCGCGAGGCCGTGCTCGCGCTTGCACTCGAATGGAAATTTTCAAAAGGGCAGATCCTCGAACTCTATCTCAACAAAGTCTATTTCGGCGGCGGCAGTTACGGAATCGATGCCGCCTCGCGCACCTTTTTTGGGCACAGCGCCACCAGCATGTCGCTATCCGAAGCTGCGGTCGTCGCTGGATTGGTCAAAGCGCCGTCGCGCTACGCCCCGACCGCCGATCCCAAGGCCGCGCTCGGCCGCGCCAGTGTGGTGCTATCGGTCATGGTCGATGCCGGCTTCTGACCGCTGCGGAGGCTGCCAACGCCAAACCCGCGAATGTCAAAATGGCTCAAGAAAGCGGCCAGAACAGCGCACGCTATTTCACCGACTGGGTATTGCCGCAGCTTGATCTGGTGATTGACGAAGGCACAGCGGCGCTCGACGTCTGGACCACGCTCGACCTGACCCTGCAACGCGCAGCGACCGCTTCGATCCTCGCCAACACTCCTCGCGGGGTCCAAGGTGCGCTGGTCTCGATCGACCGCGATGGTGCAGTGCGGGCGATGGTCGGCGGGACGGACTATGTGTCCTCCAACTACAACCGCGCCACGCAAGCCGTGCGCCAGCCGGGTTCGGCATGGAAGCTGTTCGTCTATCTCGCCGCGCTCGAATCGGGCATCCGGGTCGATGACAAGGTGGTCGATGAACCCGTCACGATCAATGGGTGGAGCCCGCGCAACTCGTCGGGGCGGTTCTCGGGCGAAATGACCGTTCGCACCGCCTTTGCCAATTCGATCAACACGGTGGCGGCGGTGATGGGCGACGAGATTGGCTTTTCGGCGGTCGCGGGCATGGCGCGGCGTTTCGGGATTACGACGCCGGTCAATACCCATCCCTCGATGGTGCTGGGAACGGCGGAAGTGCGCGTGATCGACATGACTGCGGCCTTTGCTGCGGTGGCGCGGCGCGGTGTTTCGGTCAGCCCCTATGGCATAACCAAAGTCGCGACGTCGGACGGCGAGATATTGTTTCAGCGCAAGGCCGATGGCGGCCAGCGACTGGTCGATGATTGGGTGGCGGCGGGCATTACCGACTTGCTGCAAACCGCGGTCAACACTGGAACCGGACGCGCCGCGCAAATCGGCCGCCCGGTCGCAGGCAAGACCGGGACGACGTCGAGCAACAAGGACGGCTGGTTCTTGGGCTTTTCGAGCGGGATCACCACCGGTGTCTGGATGGGCCGCGACGATGCCCGCGCGGTCGGGGGGCTTCAGGGCGGACGCGCCCCGGCGCAGGCCTTCTCGCAATATATGCGGGTCGCCGTAGCGCGCCGCCCGGTTGAACAATTTGACACAGAGGTGGTCCTGCCCGAATGGCAGTTGGAGGAAGAGGGCGACGCTTATTTCGGTGAGCCGGGGTCCGAGGGCTATGTCGATGAAAATGGCATGCGATCGAACTGCCCGCCGATCAGCCCTTCCCCGGTGACGGGGGTGTCGAACCTTCGGCCCCGCCCATCGATGAAGGCGAGCCCAAGCTGGATCAGAACTGGCTCGACGAACAAACCGGCGGAGATCAAGCGGCCCGCCCACCTGCCCCGCCGCGACCAGCGCCAGCGCCTAAGTGAAGCGATAGCGGTGCAGGCCGCGCCCATGGTCCTTCAGCCAACGCCGCGCGGCATCGACCGGGCCGCCGTTGATGACGTCGACCAGCGCGTGAAAATCGGGGCCATGATGCATATGCACCCGGTGCGCCACTTCATGCGCCACCGTGGCGCGGCGCACTTCGTCCGGCGCGAGGATCAATCGCCAACTATAGCGCAGCCGCCCGTCTGCGGCGCAGCTGCCCCAGCGGTCCGGGGTCTACCTCTTTAAAGACGCGGCAGGCACAGTGCTGTATGTGGGGAAGGCGCTGAGCCTGCGCAAGCGGGTGGCCTCGTATTTCCGCGCCCGCGTTCCCTCGCTCGCGCACAGTGTGCTGATCGACACACA
>JAAUPH010000012.1 GCA_012035435.1 Sphingopyxis sp.
AGCGGAGGCCGGGGTGCCGCCCTATGTGATCGCGCACGACAGCGTGCTGCGCGAACTGACGGTGCGGCGCCCAGGCAACCTGTCTGCGCTCGCCGATGTGCCGGGGTTGGGCGCGCGCAAGATCGCGGCCTATGGGGAGGCGATGCTAGCTGTGGTGCGGCAGTTTTAGTCCGCCCACACACTAGCCGATTTTGAAAATCGGCTTGTCGCGCGAATCGCCGTCTGGCACCCCCGCCCCGATGGCTTTGTTCGAACAGATCGATCTGATGGCGCGCGGCGGATCGATTGCGCTGCTCAGCTTATGGAGCTGGATTTTGCTGCGCGATCATCGCGGTGCGCTGCCGGCGCGGCTGGCGGTGGCGATGAATGTGGCCATCTGCTGCTATGTCATTGTCACCGCCGGTTGGTACAACGGCCCTAGTCCCCTGGGGCTAGTGCTGGCGCTCGGCGCGGGGTCGGCGGCGGGGCTGTTCTGGCTGTTCGCCCGGGCGTGGTTCAACGATCATCGCTACGTGTCGCGGCTGGGGTTGGCGTTGGTCGGCGCGGCATTTGTGAACACGCTGGCGCTGCAGCTCAGCTTTCCCGAAGGTGGACCTGTCTATGTCTTGACCGGTGCCTTGTTTCGGATCGGCCAGCTTGCCTTTGCCATCGCCGCCTTATGGGAAGTTTGGCGCGGTCGGCAGGGCGACCTGATCGAAGGACGGCGACGGCTGCGATCGGCGCTGGTGACAAGCGTCGCCGTCTATGTGGCGCTGATCGTGCTGACCGAAATCTCGGCGCAGGTCGGGGGCATCGACAAGAGCGCGATGCGGATCGTCGGCGGCTTCGCCGTGATCGTGATTTTCGGCTTTTGCGCGGCCATGCTGGGGATGCGGCAGGCCGATTTGTTCGGGCCGTCGCTTACGGTTTATGCACCCGCGCCGCGTCCGGTGCCCGATGCCGATGATCCACTGGCGCTGCGCCTGCGCGCGCATATGTTGGCGGAGTTGCCCCACCGCGACGAAAGGCTGTCGATTGCCGGGCTGGCCGCACAATTGGGCGAACCGGAATATCGGTTGCGGCGGGTGATCAATGGCAGTCTGGGCCACCGCAATTTCGCGCAATTCGTCAATGGCTATCGACTGGCCGAGGTAAAGGCGGCGCTGTCCGATCCGGCGCAACGCGAGGTGTCGATCCTGACCATCGCGCTCGACGCAGGCTTTGGTTCGCTGGGGCGTTCAACCGCGCCTTTCGTGATGCGGAAGGTGTAACTCCCAGCGAATGGCGCGCGGCGCGAGCAATTCCGGCACTGGCCGATTCCGAAATCGGCTAGCCGCGTTCGAAAATGGCGAAGATGCGGGTGGGGTTGGCGGGGCAGAGACGGTCCATCGCCAACCACAGGATGACGGCATCATGTTCGGCCAACTTACAACCACGCTGACCGAAGGCGCCGCGGCGCTGGTCGCCAATGTCCCGCCGCTCGCAATATTGATTGAGCAGGGGCCGATGATCTTCGCGTTCGATTTCGGGCGCTATGTCATCGCCGCGACGATCATGAGCATCACCGTGTGGATCATGCTGCGCACGCGGCTCGCCTCGCGCCGGTTGCAGCCGCGCAGCGCAAGCTTTGCCGACCAGCGGCGTGAATTTTTCCTGTCGATGCAATCGGCCGGGGTTTACGGCGTCGGCACGTGCTTCCTGATCTGGGGCATGAACGAAGGAATGTTTTACGCGCCGGTCGAAAGCTATGGCTTGGTTGCCGACCTTGGCATCCTCGCGCTCTTGCTGGTGCTTCACGACGCCTATTTTTATTGGGCGCACCGGATGATGCACCACCCCAAGCTGTTCAAGGCGTTCCACCGCGCACACCATCGCTCCGTGACGCCAACCCCTTGGGCCGCATACAGCTTCGCGATCCCGGAGGCCGCGGTGATGTTTCTGTTCGTACTCGTCTGGGCCTTTTTCATCGCTGCGCCGGGCTGGATCTGGTTCACGTGGCTCAACATTCAAATCCTGCGCAACGTCATGGGCCATGCCGGGATTGAAGTGCATCCGCGCTGGTGGCTCGACAGCCCGCTGACCCGCTGGATCTGCACGACGACACACCATGACCTCCATCATTCGGGCGGCTTCAAGACCAACTATGGCTTTTACTTCACCTGGTGGGACCAGATGATGGGCACCGAGCATCCGCACTATGCCAAGCGCTTTGCCGAGGTGGTCGGGCGCGGTGATGCCGCCGTCTCAAAGCCGATCAAGACGCAGGTAACGACAGCGTGACGTGAGCGAACCTTCACGCTTGTCAGTAAGGGGCGGCGATCCTATCGTCGCCCCTCTTTTTATGTGCTGATCCGAAAGCTGCCCATGTTTCGCCGCCTGACCGATGATTTTCACGTCGCCCCGCAGATTGAGTTGGCGGACCTCGCGGTTGCCGCCGGAGAGGGCTTTGCGCTCATCATCAACAACCGGCCCGATGGCGAAGAGCCTGATGCGCCGCAGGGTGATGTCATTGCGGCGGCAGCGGTAGCGGCGGGACTGGCTTATGTCGCGATTCCCGTCGGCCATGGCGGATTCAGCCATGCTCAGCTTGACGCGCTCGATGCCGCACGCAGCGCGCACCCGGGCAAGGCGCTTGCCTATTGCCGTTCGGGCACCCGCTCGACGCATCTTTGGGCGCTTGCCAGCGCGCGGGGCGGGGCCGATGTCGATGATCTGTGCGGGGCAGCGGCGGGGGCTGGCTATGACCTTGGCATGCTCCGCCCGATGCTGACTAGCCTGAGTGCCGGGGCCTGATGCTGGTCGAGGCGATCAAGCTGGCGGCGTCGCTGGTTGCGATATTTGGCATCGCGTGGCTGGTGCGCGGGATGAAGCTGGGCGGCGAAGCGCGCATCCGCGACGCGGCGCATGCGCTGCAACTCGCCGATGAGGCTGAGGTTGGCTTTGGCGGCACCGACGTCGGCCTCGACCGGGCAGGCTATGCTGCATTGGTGCGCAATGCCGAGGGACGGCAGCTGCTGATCCGTGCGCACGGCACGCAATTTGCGGCGCGCGACGTTGATGCCGGGTTCACCGGACGGCTCGACAAAGATTTTCTGACGCTGACCGCGCCCGAGCGCCGCTTTGGCAGTGTGACCTTGCAACTGGGCAAGGACGCCGGACTATGGGCCAGCCGGATGCGCGAGGTGCCGCGTGGATAAATTGCCGAGCCCCGTCGACTATGCGATCCCGGCGTTCATCGCGCTGATCGTGATGGAAATGATCGTCGCGCGGCGGCGCGATCCGATGCGCTACGAAGCGCGTGATACGCTGACATCCTTGTTGTTGGGCACCGGCAGCACGCTCGCGGGACTCGCGCTGGGTGGGTTGGCGCTGGGTGCGGCGGTGTGGGCTTATCAATTTCGTTTGTTCGACATTGGTCTGGCGTGGGACCGCTGGTGGTGGGAGCGTGGATCGCCTGCTTCCTGCTCGATGACTTTTTCTATTATATGTTCCACCGGGCAGCGCACCGGGTGCGCTGGTTCTGGGCCAGTCATGTCATTCACCACAGCAGCCAGCATTATAATCTGTCGACCGCGCTGCGCCAAACCTGGACCGGCGTAATCAGCCTGTCTTTCATCTTCCGTATCCCGCTGGTCTTTATCGGATTTCCGCCGGAAATGGTGCTGTTCTGTGGCGGGCTCAATCTTATCTATCAATTCTGGATTCATACTGAGGCGATCGGGCGGATGCCGCGCTGGTTTGAGGCGGTGATGAACACGCCTTCGCACCATCGCGTCCACCACGGCGTCAACCCGCGGTATCTCGATGCCAATTATGCCGGGGTGTTCATCATCTGGGACCGGATGTTTGGGACATTTGTGCGGGAAGAGGACGGCGATCCGGTACGTTACGGCATCGTGCGCCAGCTGGGCAGTTTCAATGTCCTGTGGGCGGCGTTCCACGAATGGATCGGCATCGCGCGCGACGTATGGGCCGCGCCATGGCGGCACAAGCTGTCCTATGTGTGGCGCGAACCCGGCTGGACGCACGACGGGCGCAGGCTGACGAGCAGCATGATCCGCGCGCGGTGGCGGGCGCAGCAGGCTGACCAATGAGACAAGAGGCAATATCAGAGGTTGGAGAGAGAATGGACCAGTTTGACATCATCATCATCGGCGGCGGCAGCGCGGGAAGCGCGGCGGCTGGGAGGCTGGCGGAGGACGGGACGCGAACGGTCTGCCTGATCGAGGCGGGCGGGCGGAATGACAATATGCTGATCAAAACGCCGGGGTTTATGCCGTTTATCCGGAACAGCTCCAACTATAAGTTCGACACGGTGCCGCAGCCGGGGCTCAATGGCCGTATCGGTTATCAGCCGCGCGGCAAGGGGCTCGGCGGTTCGAGCGCGATCAACGCGATGGTCTATATCCGCGGGCACAAATGGGACTATGACAATTGGGCCGCGCTGGGGTGTGACGGATGGAGCTATGACGATGTGCTCCCCTATTTCCGCCGGTCTGAGGGCAATGAGCGGATTGCTGACGAATTTCACGGTACCGATGGCCCGCTGAATGTGATGGACCAGCGCTGGCCCAATCCGGCGAGCGTGAAATTCGTTGAAAGCGCAGCATCGCTGCAACTGCCCCGCAACGATGATTTCAACGGCGCGCGGCAGGACGGCTTTGGCTTGTATCAAACGACGCAAAAGGCTGGCGAACGCTGGTCGGCAGCGCGCGCTTATGTTGAGCCTTTGTGTGGCCGTGCGAACCTTGACGTCCGTACCGGAGCGCTGGTCGAGCGGATATTGATCGAGGATGGCCGCGCGACCGGTGTGGTCATCACACGCGGCCGCAAGCGCGAGACAATCCGGGCGCGGGGCGCGGTGATCCTGTCGGCAGGCGCGTTCAACAGCCCGCAGATTTTGATGCTGTCGGGGATTGGTCCCGGCGCGCATTTGCAAGCGCATGGCATCGCCGTGGCGCGCGATGCGGCAGCGGTCGGTGCGGACCTGCAGGACCATATCGACTATGTCGCAAGCTGGGAGACCGCGTCCAACGAGCCGCTCGGCGACAGTCTGGCGGGCAGCTGGCGGATGGTAAAGGCGATGATCGAACATCGCCGCAAACGCACCGGCATCATGACCACCTGTTTCGCCGAGAGCGGAGGATTCTGGCAATCCTCGCCCGATCTGCCCGCGCCCGACATCCAATATCATTTCGTCCCCGCGATGCTGGAAGATCATGGGCGGACGAAGGTGAAGGGCCATGGCTTTTCTTGTCACGCCTGCGTGCTGCGACCCTATAGCCGGGGCAGTGTCACGCTAAACTCGCCCGATCCGCGCACCGCACCGCGCATCGACCCCAATTTTCTGTCGGATGACCGCGACATTGCGACGCTGCGCGCCGGCGTGCGGCTGATGCACCGCATCGCCGCATCGCCGCCGCTGGCCGATTATGCTGCGACGCCGCGGCAGAAATTGGATGTGCACGACGATGCCGCGCTCGATGCCGAAATCCGCCGCCGCGCCGACACTGTCTATCATCCCGTTGGCACCTGCCGTATGGGCAGTGACGACGCGAGCGTGGTCGATCCGCGCCTGCGGGTGCGCGGCGTCGCCGGGCTGTATGTCGCGGACGCCAGTATCATGCCGCGATTGGTATCGGGCAACACCAATGCGCCCAGCATCATGATTGGCGAACGTGCCGCCGATTTTGTGCGAGCCGGTCTGGCGTGAGCGATTCGTCCCGTTTCAGGACAATATCGAGTGCATTGGCGGTCAGCCGGGACCACTTACGAATCGCGGTCATGACGCGCCATCGCCCTGCGCAGCAGCGCCTAAATCGCTGAAACCAAAAAGAAGACGGGCGGATTTGCATCCCGGCCCAGCCTTTCAGGCTCTCCCCTCCTGAAACTGTCGGGGGAATGAATGCCACATTAATGTCATGCTGCAAAGGGGGTTTCTGCAACGCCCGTGCATTCTGATGGACAGCATCAGAAACTTTTGCGTGCGGTGATGCCGATGGTGCGCGGTTGGCCCACATTATAGCCCAGCCGCGCCCGCCCGCCGCGTTCGCGATCGAATGACAAGAGAGCATTTTCATCGAACAAATTGTTGACATAGGCGGTCAGCGACAGCCCATTTTCAAAATCGACCCCCACGCTGAGATTGACGAGCTGATAGCTTGGCAACGTCAGATCGACCGTCGTGGCCGATCCCGCCGGCTGTCCGCCAAAGGGCAAATTGTGCGTGAAGGTGCGCGGGTTATTCTCCTGATCCGCCGGCTGGGTAAAGCGGTTGCCGACATGCTGGAACGACGCTGCGACAAAGGCATCGGCACCGTCGCTGATCGGCCATTCATAGCTGCCCGACGCCGACAGCTGGAATTTGGGCACCGATGGCAGGCGATTGCCCTCACGAATACCTGTTGCCGCAGTCAGCGCTCCGGGCAGGGTGGTGTCAAACTCGGCCTCAATCAAGCTGCCCGACAGCGACAGGTCAAGCCCGTCGGTCGGCTGTACGCCGAGTTCAAATTCGACGCCCATTGTATGCGCCTCAGGCACGTTGAACACGATGCGCGACGAGCAACTCCCGGCATCGAGCGTGACCTGAAGATTGCTGATATCGTTATAGAAACCGCCCGCGTTGAACGTGAAGCCATCGCCCTGCGTCTTCACGCCCAGCTCATAATTCCACAGCGTTTCGTCGTCATAGCTTTGGAAACCGCCAAACAGCGCCAGATCCTGCGCGTTGCACAGCGGCGTGTTGAGCGGATCATTGACCCCGCCGAGGCGAAAGCCCTTTGACGCCTGGGCATTCAGCGTCACATCTTCGCTGATGTCATAGCTGACTAGCACGCGCGGCGTGAAGCCATCGGACTTGGTACGATCGACGACGCCCGCATCGCCGTTGGCGAACAGGCCGCCAGTGGTGATGACGCGCTCTTCCTTAAAGTCATAATAGCGCCCGCCTGCCGTGACGGTCAGCGCGTCGGTCAGGTCATAGCTGACCTCACCAAACAGCGCGAATTGCTCGATGTCATAGGGCAGGTCGGAGTTGAACGGCGAATCGACGGGGAAGCCGTTGCGGACCGCCGCCGACGTGCCTGCGCCCAGCGTCGCGTCGGTGAAGGCATCATAGCCGGGGGTCGGAAGGCGCTGGGCATAAACGCGGTCGATCTTGGAATAAAAACCTCCGACGACCCATTGGAAGGGGCTGTCATTGTCCGATGCGAGGCGCAATTCTTGGGTGAAGGTTTCCAACTCGGTCGTATCGCGCAGGTTCGATGGCAGCAGAACGGCCGCCGCGGGATAGCCAAGATCGACCGACACCGATCCGGTGAGCGCGCTGGCGTCGCGGCTGACCAGAATGCTGCGGTCGATATAAGAGGAGACGGAGGTTAGCTCGACACCGCCAAAACCGACATTGATCGTGGCGTCGGCGATGAGTGTTTCATCCTCAAAGCCTTCGCGCAGCAGCAGATATTGTTCGCGCTCGTCAAAGGTCACTTGCGGCCGCGTCGTGGTGAAGCGGTTGCCAAACAGGTTGTAAATTTCCTGCCGGTTGAAGCCGTCGGCGGTTATCTTCTGATAAATGACGCGGGGGGTGATGCTGAAGCTTTCCGATGGCGCAAAGGTCAGCGCAATGCGGCCGCCATAGCGTTCGCCGCTGTTCACATCCTCCCCGCCCACCGGACCGACGGCGTTGATGAAGCCGCCATAGCGGGTGAAATAGCCGACTGCGCGCACCGCAGCTGTTTCCCCAAGCGGCAAGTTGACTGCGCCCTTCAGATCGCCGCCGATGTCATCACCATCGACCAAGTTCACATTGGCCTCGATTGCGCCCTCGGTGGTGCCAAGGCGGGGCTGGTTGGTGATATAGCGGATCGTGCCGCCCACCGAACCCGATCCGAACAACGTGCCTTGCGGCCCGCGCAAGGTTTCGACGCGGTTCAAATCAAATAGGTCTAGGTCGGGGGTGAAGAGCGAGAGCGAGATGACGCTTTCGTCGAGATAGACGCCGACCTGTTCCTTCACACCGGGCTGGTCGCGAACCACTTGACCTGCGGAAACGCCGCGCACCGACACCTGGCTTTGGCCCGGCCCAAGGTTTTGGACGGTCAGGCCCGCAACATTGCGCGACAAATCTTCCAGCGTCACCGCACCCGATTTCTGAATATCCTCGGCGGTCTGGGCGTTGATGGAAAAGGGCACGTCCTGAAGATTGGCGTCGCGCTTGGTCGCGGTGACGATGATGACATTGCTGTTCTCTTCATCGGCCTCCTGCGCGAACGCGGGCGAAGACATGGCGACGGCGAGGCCCGACAGGCCCGCGAGCAAAGTAACACGTGCTGACATAGTCTCTCTCCTGCAAACCGACGCAGGCGTCTAACGCGCCCGCTTTACTCTGGTTGACCAGAATCTTGCGCCTCTGTCAGGCACTTGGCAACGGGCAGGCAGATTTATGACAAAAATGGGCCGGGGTGTGTTGCACCCCGGCCACAGGTGGTTCGCAGGAGGAACCTCTGGAGTGATCCCATCGGGATCACGAATTCTTTCTGGGTTGGAACCCGCCGCCGCCTTCCGTGGAGTGGAGAGGTCGTTCGGTGACGACGGGCCCAATCTCGATCATTCTTCTTGCCTCTATTTCCGGGTCACCGGGGCAAGCGCCCCGGCTCGAAATCGCTCAATAATTATAGGCGCGCTCCCCATGTTCGGCGAGGTCGAGCCCTTCGCGCTCAGCCTCGTCGGTGGGGCGCAGGCCGGTGGTCATTTTGAGGCCATAGAAGAGCACCGCCGAAACGACGCTGGTCCACAGCACCGTAGTTCCGACCGCCCACAGCTGGGTCATGAATTGGGCGCCCATGTCATATTCGGCAACCACCGCCGGAAAGACGGTGTAGTTATAATAGCTTTGCCCGCCGAGCGCCGGGTCAGCCACGATTGCGGTGCCGAGCGCGCCAACGATACCGCCGATGCCGTGCACGCCGAACACGTCGAGCGTGTCGTCATATTTGAACTTGCTCTTGATGGTCGAGATGAAGAGGTAGCAAATCGGCGAGACGATCAGGCCCAGCACAATCGCAGTCATCGGCGCGGCGAAACCACTGGCCGGGGTGATTGCGACCAGACCCGCCACCGCACCGGTGACCGCGCCAAGCAGCGACGGCTTGCCATGACGGAACTGTTCCACAAGGCACCATGACACGGCGGCGGCAGCCGTTGCAACAAAGGTGTTGAGGAAGGCCAGCGCGGCGATGCCGTTCGATTCAAGGTTCGATCCGGCGTTGAAGCCAAACCAGCCCACCCACAGCAATGATGCCCCGATCATGGTCATCGTCAGGCTGTGCGGCGGGGTTGCTTCCTTGCCAAAGCCCAGCCGGGGTCCGACGATCAGGCAGCCGATCAGACCCGCGATCCCGGCGTTAATGTGCACCACAGTGCCGCCAGCGAAGTCGAGCGCGCCCCAGCCCCACAGCAGTCCCGTGTCCGTGGGTGCATCGACCAGAAAGTCCGGACCCGCCCAATACCAAACCATGTGCGCGATCGGGAAATAGGCAAAGGTCAGCCATAACACCGTAAAGATGATGAGCGGAGTGAATTTGATGCGCTCAGCAAAGGCCCCGACGATCAGCGCCGGGGTGATGCAGGCAAAGGTCATCTGGAAGACAACGAAGGCATATTCGGGGATATAGACATTGTTGCTGAAGGTTGCGGCAAAGGTGGTTGCATCAACGCCCTTCAGAAACATCTTGTCGAGGCCGCCGATGAACGGCCCGCCGCTTGTAAAGGCGAGGCTATAGCCCCAGCTGACCCAGACCAGCGCCGCGACACTGACGATCATGAATACCTGCATCAACAGGCTCAGCATATTTTTGGTGCGGACGAGCCCGCCATAGAATAGCGCGAGCGCCGGGATCGACATCATCAGCACCAGTGCGGAGGATATCAGCATCCACGTCGTGTCGCCCTTGTCGACCATTCCAGCCATTTGCTCGACCGTGGGGGCCTTGATCGGGCCGTCTGCGGCGGCGGGTGCCGCTTCGACAGGTGCAGCGGCGACTTCGGTCACGGCGTCCTGCGCCCATGCGGGCAGCGCGGCAAACAGCGACAGGCCTGCCGCCGTCCCTGCGCCCGCGATTTTGCTCATCAGCTTCATTGCGTTCCCCTTTTGCTTTTATAGTGCCGCTTCGCCGGTCTCGCCGGTGCGGATGCGCACGGCCTGACCCACGTCGAGCACGAAAATTTTGCCATCGCCGATCGATCCGGTCCCGGCGGCAGCTTGCAGCGCTTCGACCACGCGCGGCGCGAGCCCGTCGTCACAGACCAGCTCAATCTTCACCTTGGGCACCATGTTGGTGGCATATTCGGCGCCGCGGTAGATTTCGGTCTGCCCCTTTTGCCGGCCAAAGCCCTTGACCTCGGATACGGTCATGCCCGCGATGCCGAGCACGGTCAGCGCTTCGCGCACTTCGTCGAGCTTAAATGGTTTGATGATCGCCATGATCAGCTTCATGCTGTGCTCCCCTTTGTTTTCTGGCCAAGCGATGTTGCAGTGCAACAGGCATGCCAGATTGCGCAAAGGGGGCGTGAGACGACGGATTATGGCGCGGCGGCTCCAAAGACTGCTCAAATATTGTGTAGTGCCGTCTAGTTTGACGGCATTGGCGGAGTGCCGTTGCCTATTTTTTGGGCAGATGCGCCAGCGTTGCCCAAATTGGCAGATGGTCTGATGCCCTTGCCGCAAGCGCACTGCGGTGCACTCCGCACTCCGTCGGCGTCAGCTCCGGACTAGCAAAAATACGGTCCAGACGGGCGACAGGACGGCGGCTGTGAAAGCTGTGTCCGGTTTCGATGGCGGTATGAAGCTCGCCAAAATCGGCGAGGCAGCCACCGCGGGCCCGCCATTCGTTGCAATCGCCCATGAGCACCGTCGGCAACGCTTCGCCTTCGGCCACATGGTGCAGGATGGCGCGCGCCTGGTGCCGCCGCCGCATGCCGGACAGGTCCAGATGCATGCCGACAACGCGCAGCCGCAGCCCGCCCGCAGTGCGTACCGTTGCTGCGACGGCCCCGCGCGGCTCGAGCGTGGGGAAGGTGGAGCGCATGGCATTCCTCCACGTCTATGCCGCGGCGCACCAAGAGCGCATTGCCGTGCCAGCCAATGCTGTGCGGGCGCTCATCGATCATCACCGGCACATAAGGGCCATGTTCGGCGAACATATTTGGCGGGATGGCGCTCGCCCGCGTCCCGAACCGGCGGTCAGCCTCTTGCAGCGCAATGATGTCGGCGTCGATTTCGTTTAGCACCGCAAGCACCCGAACCGGGTCGCGGCGCCGGTCGAGGCCGATGGCCTTGCGGATATTATAGCTGGCAACCTTGATCATGTTTCAGAGGGAATTGGGTTTCTCATACCCCACCTGTCCTGAACTCGTCGAAGGATCGTCCTTTTCTTTCGGTGGTGAAAGGGAAGAACAGCCCTTCAACAAGCTCAGGGGCAGGCGGGGGGAGAGGGGAAATGGAGCACAGGGGTCAGAAGCCGAGGCCAGCAGCCAGCGCCGCAGCTTCATCCTCACGCGTCGCCCGGCCCAGTGCGGCATTGCGGTGTGGAAAGCGGCCATATTGTTCGATGACGTCGAAATGCGCCTGCGCATAGGCAAGGTAATTGTCATCGCCCAAACTGCCAATCAGGCGCAGGCTTTTGCGCTGGTCGTCCAGAACCTCGCTATGCTCGAACGGCAGATACAGGAACAGCCGCTGGTCGGTGCCGAAGTCTGAGTCGAATCCATGCGTCACCACACCGCGTGCGATCGCCAGTGCCAGCGGGTCGGTGGCAAAGGCGTCGGCATGGCCGCGGTGGATGTTGCGCGGAACCTGGTCGAATAGGATGACCGCCGCCAGCGCGGTGCGCGCATCCGACAAGAACATCTGCGGCGTGCCCGAGCGCAGCGTCGCATGCCATTCGGCAAAGCGCTCGGTCACTGCCGCGTCAAACTCCGCGCCGCCTTTGAACCACAAGGGCTTGGTCGCAGGATTGAACCAATAGGCCAGCACCTGGTCGGCCCAGTCGGTCGGGACCGGCTCGACGCCCAGATCCTCCACCTCATTCACCGGCGATATACCGGTCGGTGGCCCGCGTCGGCAGGCCGTCGATGCTGCGCGTGCGAAGGGCCATTTTCGCCTCCCACTGCGCCGGATCGCTTTGCCGGTGCGCTTTCTTTAGCGTTTCGCGCTCCCGCTCCAGCGTCATCATCGGCACGCCCCAGCCGCAGCTGGTTTGCACGCTGTCAACGTCAATCAGGAAAATCTGCCGTGTACCGGGAAGCAAGGTGAAGTGCGCGGCGAGCGCGCCCCACTCCGCATCCTGCGGCAACACCGCCCGCCCGCGCCCATAGATGCGCAGGATCAGGGCGCTCCGGTCAAAGGCATTGAACATGATCGTGATCCGGCCATCCGCCGCCAGATGTGCGTGCGTTTCATTGCCCGACCCGCCAAGGTCGAGATAGGCGACCTGTTTGTCGCTGAGCGTGCGAAAGGCGTCATACCCCTTGGGCGACAGGTTGATCCGCCCATCGCGCGCGGCGGTTGCGACGAAGAACATCGGTTGCGCGGCGATGAATGCGCGGTGCTTGTCGGTCAGATGGTCAGTGAATTCCACGACTACGCCGTCCCGCCGACCGTCAACCCTTCGACCAACAGGCTGGGCTGGCCCACCCCGGCGGGGACGCTCTGTCCGCCCTTGCCGCAAATGCCGATGCCTTCATCGATCGCCATATCATTGCCGATGCCGGTTACGCGCGTGAGCACGCTCGGCCCGTCCCCAATCAGCGTTGCGCCCTTGATCGGGTCGCCCAGCTTGCCGTTCTTGACCTTATAGGCCTCGGTGCAACTGAACACGAATTTGCCCGACACGATATCGACCTGACCGCCGCCAAAGCTGCGCGCGAAAATGCCGTCTTTGATGCGGCTCAGCAACTCGCCCGGATCATCGTTGCCGCCGCGCATGAAGGTGTTGGTCATCCGGGGCATCGGGGCATGGGCATAGGATTCGCGGCGGCCATTGCCGGTCGGCGCGACGCCCATCAGCCGCGCATTCAGCCGATCCTGCATATACATTTTGAGGACGCCGTCCTCGATCAGCACATTCTCCTGCGTCGGCGTGCCTTCGTCATCGATACTTAGCGACCCGCGCCGTCCGCCTTCGGCCACCGGGCTCGCCATGCTGCCATCGTCGATCACAGTCACGCCCGGCGCGGCAACGCGCTCGCCGATGCGCCCCGAAAAGGCGCTGGTGCCCTTGCGGTTGAAATCGCCTTCAAGTCCATGGCCCACCGCCTCGTGAAGCAATACGCCGGGCCAGCCGGGGCCAAGCAGCACGGTAAACTCGCCTGCGGGCGCATCGACCGCGCGCAGATTGACCAGCGCCTGCGCCAGCGCCTCGTCGATACAGCGCTGCCACTGGTCCTCGGCGAAAAGATGGTCGTACATGTACCGTCCGCCGATACCAAAGAAGCCCGACTCGCGGCGGTCGCCCTCTTCCACTACGATGCTGACGTTGAGCCGCACGAGCGGGCGCACATCGGTCGCGATAAAGCCATCGGCGCGGACGATCTCGACCACGGACCAGCTTGCCGACAGGCCCACACTGACCTGCGCAATACGCGGATCGCGCGCGCGCGCCGCAGCGTCGACTTGCTGACACAGCGCAACTTTCTGCGCGAAGGGGATCAGGTCGAGCGGATTGGCATCGCCATAGAGCCGCTGGTTTGTTCGTGCAGGGGGAGCGGCTGGCGGGCTGGTCGCAGGATCGAGCAGCGCGAGCGTCTCGGCGGCGCGGCGGATCGCGGGCGCGCTCAGATCACTGGCATGGGCAAAACCCGTCATCTCGCCCGATACCGCGCGCAGCCCGAACCCGGCCTCGGTCGAATAATCGGCGGTTTTGAGGCGGCCATCGTCAAAACCAAAACTCTCGGTCGCGCGATACTGCAGGTACAACTCGCCGTCATCGGCACGCGCGAGCGCCTCGGCGGTCAGTTTTTGCGCCAGATCGGGGTCAAGCGCGTCGGCGCGGTAGAGGAAGCGGCGGGGATCGGAAAGCTGGGTCATACCGCTGATATAGGACAGCGGCGACGCGATACCAGCGCCTTATTTGGCCCGGTCGGCGACTTCGCCGATTATTTCTCGGTGTCGGCAACCCCGCCGATCAGGATGAACCTCCGGTCGCAATAGCCGCAGTCGGCAAAGCCCAGATCGGGATCGATTTCCAGCCAGACGCGCGGGTGGCCCAGCGCGGCATCGTGCAAGCCATCGCCGGTGCCGTCACAGGCAATGCGGGTCTTGGCAACGCGGAATGTTTCGGGCGCTTGAATGGGCATGGAGGGCGCATAGCAAGCCGTGCGACGCGGTGCAATCAGCCGCTTACTGATAATTGACGGTGACGGTGAAGCTGCCTTGATACTCCCCTTCAGGCTGGTTTCTGGCGACGGCCAGCGTCGCGCCCATTCGGAAGGTGAAATTGCCGCCTGCGCCGATAATGCGGTACTGGTTGGCGGCGATGCGGCGCAGCCCGGACGTGGTGCCGAGCGACCAACTGCGTGCGCGCATGCGCGGCCCCGGCCCGGTTAGCCATACGGTCGTCGGCCGGGTGATGACAACGATCTGATTCAGTGTGCCCTGCCCGCTCGTCCGGCTTGCACCATGAGTAGCGCCGAAGACCAGCGCCCCGCCGCCCGGAGTCGCGGTGTCATTAAGATTAATCCGCACCGTCGAGTTGCGGGTGGTGCTCGGCAAGATTGTGCCGAAGCTAAGGTCCTGCCCGACCGTCAAGGTGATGGGACGCAATATGCGGGCGCGCGATGCCGCATCCTCTTCGGCGGCGATGGCCGTGCTCGCCGGGCCGAAGATCGCCAGTGCCCCTGTGAACAGGGCAGCCAGTCGGGTCCGACGGCGGATAATATGATGTGCTGGTCCCACAGCACAGCGATTGCCACGGGATAGGTTAAGGGCGGGTGCTGGGATTAGCCTAATGCGCGGTAAACAATTACCCCGCTGGGCCGATCAAATATAGTTGAGAGTGATCGAATAGGTGCCGCTATATTCGCCCTCGGGCTGTCCGGCGCCAACGTCAAGGATTGCACCGACGGGGAAGTTGAACGCGCCGGTTGCGCTGGTGATGCGGAACCGCAGCGGCGCGGTCGATAGGATGGCGGTCGGCGAACTGCCGATTTCAAAGCTGTGTACCCGCATGCTTGGCCCCGGCCCTGTCAGCAAGATGGCGTTGGCGGAAACTGAAATCGCGACCTGCTGATTGCGCCGCCCCAGCCCGGCGAACCGCGACGGCTGGTGCGTATTGCCAACCAGCACAATGCCGTTGGTCGCGGTGCGGGCGCCATTGGGCTGCAATCGCACCGTACCTGCGGCCGTCGGATTGGGGACGATGTCGCCAAAATGCAGCTCGTCAACGATGAAAAAGCTAAGCGGGCGTAGCAGGATGACTTGAGCCGTGCCGTCCGCGCTTGCCGATTGCGCGGCGGCGGCGGGCGCCAATGCGGTCGCCCCGCCCGCCAGCAGCGCTGCCATAGCCGCGCGAATTGCGGCTGCTTTCGGAAATGGTCTGGTCCCCATGATGGGTCCGAATTAGCAAAATACCGTTTCGGTTGTGTCAACGCTTATGGTTAATGATCACTTGTTGCTTGCCGCCCGGTAAAGCCCTTTCATCCCGGCGCACGGCTCGCTAAGCGACGTTCCCATGACTCAGTCCGCCATCGTCATCCGTGACCTCGTCAAAACCTATGCCGGGGCAAACAGGCGCTCGCGGGCGTCAGTTTCGACGTGCCGCGCGGCCAGATTTTCGGGCTGCTTGGCCCCAATGGCGCGGGCAAATCGACATTGATCAACATCTTGTCGGGGATGGTGCGCAAGACCGACGGAACCGCCGAAATTTGGGGTTTCGACATCGACGAGCATCCCCGCAATGCCAAGAACAGCATTGGCATCGTGCCGCAGGAAATTGTGTTCGATCCCTTTTTCACGCCGCTGGAGACGCTGGAGCTGGTCGCGGGGCTCTACGGGGTGCCGCGCGCCAAACGGCGTAGCATGGAGCTGCTCGATGCGGTCGGGCTGGCCGATAAGGCCAATGCCTATGCTCGCACGCTGTCGGGGGGCATGAAGCGGCGGCTGCTGGTGGCCAAGGCGATGGTCCATTCGCCGCCAGTGATCGTGCTCGACGAACCAACCGCGGGGGTCGATATCGAGCTGCGTCAACAGCTCTGGTCCTATGTGAAGTCGCTTAATGATCGCGGCGTGACGGTGGTGCTCACGACGCACTATCTGGAGGAAGCGGAACAGCTGTGTGACCGCATCGCCATCATCAATCATGGCCAGCTGATCGCCAACAAGCCGACGCGCGAGCTCGTCGATATGGCGCGCGAGAAGGTGGTGGTGTTGACGCTCGATGCCGATATCGCGCACCTTCCCGCGCATGATTGCTTCGAGAAAGTCGAGAGCGGCGGCGCGCGGACGCTGACCATCACCTACAACAAGGATCGCACCAACGCCGGTGAAGTGCTGGGCGCGGTGCAGGCGCAGGGGCATCGCATCGTCGATGTATCGACGCGCGAAGCGGACTTGGAGGATGTGTTCCTCAACCTGACGCGGGCGGCATAACCGGCACCTGCGTGCCACCCCGTCCATCCTGAGCTTGTCGAAGGACTGTTCTTTTCTTTACAACGGCAAAAGCCAATATGGCCCTTCGACAAGCTGAGGGCAGGCGGGGTAGGAAAAACTGGTTTTGGCTGAAAATCTGCAACACGATATCATCATCATCGGTTCTGGCGCAGCGGGCCTCACCGCTGCATTGCTCCTTGCCGAACGGCACAAGGTGCTGGTGCTCGCCAAAGGCGATCTCAACGGCGGGTCGACCGCCTGGGCGCAGGGCGGGATTGCGGCAGTGCTCGATGCGGGCGACACGTTCGACAATCATATCAATGACACGATGGTCGCGGGCGGCGGGATCAACCGGCGCGAAACGGTGGAGTTTGTTGTTGAAAATGCCCCGCGCGCGATCGAGCGGCTGGTCGAACTTGGGGTGCCGTTCAACAAGGATGAAGATGCGCTGCATCTGACGCGCGAGGGCGGGCATTCGCACCGGCGCATCGTTCATGTCGATGATGCGACCGGCTGGGCGGTGCAGGAAGCGCTGCTAAAGGCCGCCGCCGCCAACCCCAACATCACGTTGCAATCGCACCGCGCCGCGATCGATCTCATCACCGGGCGGCATGAGGAACGCTATTCGGGGTCGGGCCGTGTCTGGGGCGCCTATGCGCTTGATGAACAGACGGGCAAGGTTCATGCCTACACCGGGCGCGCAACGATCCTCGCGACGGGCGGGGCAGGGCGCTGCTACCTCTTCTCAACCGCGCCGCGCGGGGCAACTGGCGACGGCATCGCCATGGCGTGGCGCGCGGGCTGCCGCGTCAGCAACATGGAAATGATGCAGTTCCACCCGACCTGCCTCTATAATCTGGATGTCAAAAACTTCCTGATTACCGAAGCGGTGCGCGGCGAGGGCGGGATATTGCAGCACCCGCTCACCGGCCACCGCTATATGCCCGATTATGACGCGCGCGCGGAACTGGCGCCGCGCGATGTAGTGGCACGCGCCAATGACGATCAGATCAAGCGCTTCGGCCTCGACTATGTCCATCTCGACATCAGCCATCAGGACCCCGATTCGTCCGCGGCCACTTTCCGAACATTTATGAAAAGCTGATGGGTTTGGGCGTCGACATGACGGTGCAGCCGATCCCGGTTGTGCCCGCGCAGCATTACACCTGCGGCGGGGTGTTGATCGACCTCAATGGCCGCACCGATCTGCCTGGGCTATACGCTGCGGGCGAGGTCAGCGAGAGCGGGCTGCACGGCGCCAACCGGCTCGCCTCCAACAGCCTGCTTGAATGTTTCGTTTTCGGTGAGGCGGCGGCGCGCGACATTATGGCACGCTGGGAAGAACTGGGCACGCCCCCACCGATCCGCCCATGGGACGCCAGCCGCGTCACCGACAGCGACGAAGAAGTGGTGATCAAACAAAACTGGACCGAAATCCGCCGCTTCATGTGGAATTATGTCGGCATCGTCCGCACGACTAAGCGGCTGGAACGCGCCCAAACCCGCATTCGCATGATGAGCGAAGAGGTCGCCGACTATTACGGCAATTTCCGCGTGACGACCGATCTCATTGAGCTGCGCAACCTGCTCCAATCCGCCGAACTGATCGTGCAGAGCGCATTGAAGCGCAAGGAAAGCCGGGGGCTGCATTACAACACCGACTATCCCGACACGCTGATGGTCGCCGAAGACACCGTGTTGGTGCCGTAGGGCGTCCTTGCGCCTCGAATCCAAGAATGTTACTTCATTGCATTGTGGCAGATTTGATATCAGCTTTTTCGGCGTCGCAGGTTGAACGTCTCACCGGCCTCTCCGCGGCTCAGCTCCGCGATTGGGATTCGGATGGGTTTTTCTTACCGACGTTTGCTGCGGAAAATCGCCGTTCCCCCTACAGCCGGGTATATTCCTTCGATGATCTCGTAAGCTTGCGCACCTTGGCCTTGCTAAGAAAAAGGCACAACATTCCGCTCACATCGTTGAAAAAGACCGCAGCCAAGCTGGAGAAGCATTCCGGCCGACCTTGGTCGAGCTTAACGCTATATGTTCTCAATCGCGAGGTTCACTTCAAGAATCCGGATACGGGGAAAGTCGAAGGCGCAATTTCGGGGCAACTAGCCGTTCCAATTCCTTTGGGATCGATAGCAGATGATCTGAAATCGAAAATTCATGCGGTGCGTGAACGAAGCAGTTCGTCAATCGGTGATGTCGAACAGCATCGATTTGTTGCACATAATCGCAAAGTGGTAGCGGGCACTCGTATCCCGGTAGAGAGCATTGAAGCGTTCTGGAATGAGGGCTATAGCGTCAAGGATATTATTAAACAATATCCATCCCTTAAGGCCGAAGATGTTGATGCGATAGTACGAAATTCTACCGTTCGAGCCGACGCTGCATAACGCCATGAGATTTCCACAATGAAGTTCATGCTGGACGAGAATGTCCCTGCAGCAGTCGCAGAATTTCTTGTCAGTGATGGCCACGAAGTCATGTTTTCGCGTGACGCGGTAGGGGAGGGTGAACCGGACCCCGTGGTCGCGTTAGCCGCTCAAGTGAATGAGGCAATATTGATCTCACATGACCGCGACATGAGCCGAATTCAGAGACAGTTGTCGGCAGGAAATGCAGCGAGGTTTCCGAAGCTCGATTTGATTATGCTTTCATGTCCAGAGCCAAAATCGTCCCAAAGGCTGCAAAAGTTTCTTCCTGTTATCCGAGCTGAAATCGAACGCCTCACCGCGACCGAGTGGGAAGAACGACTGAAGATCGACGTTGGCGAACGAAAGCTGTCGATATTGCATTGATGCCGCCCCTTCCCCTTTGGCCTAATCGCGCCTAAGGGGGCCGATGCCTTTTTCGACACTTCCCGCGCTTCTTGGCGAAGCGATTGCTGCGCGTGGCTATGCCGCGCCGTCCCCCGTTCAGGCCGCGGTGCTCGCGCCCGAGGCCAAAGGGCGCGACCTCATTGTCTCGGCCCAGACCGGGTCGGGCAAGACGGTGGCGTTCGGTATCGCCATGGCCGACGAGCTTATCCCCGATGGCGAACCTTGCGGCTACAGCCTCACGCCGCTCGCCATCGTCATCGCGCCGACGCGCGAACTGGCGCTGCAAGTCAGCCGTGAGCTTGAATGGCTGTATGCCAAGGCGCGGGCGCGGATCGTGACCTGTGTGGGCGGGATGGATGCCTCGCGTGAGCGGCGCAATTTGTCGGGCGGCGCGCATATCGTCGTCGGGACGCCGGGCCGCCGTGCGC
>JAAUPH010000383.1 GCA_012035435.1 Sphingopyxis sp.
CTGGTGGCGGAATATCTGGTCAGTCGGCCAGAGGCGCCGCGCTGGGGCGATGGCGGGGCGGTCTTTGGAGAAGCTGCAGGAAGTGCGCGATCTTATTGGCGCGCCTGCCGATACGCCATTGGTGGTCGCCGATGCCGCTGACCCGGCTTCATTGGATGCCATGACCAAGCGCACCAAGGTCGTGCTGACCACCGTCGGGCCGTACCAGCTCTATGGCAATGAACTGGTCGCAGCCTGCGTAAAGGCGGGGACGGACTATGCCGATTTGTGCGGCGAGCCGGGATGGATGCGCGAGATGATCGATCTGCATCATGCCGCGGCGCCGGTGTCGGGTGCGCGGATCACGTTCAGCTGCGGGTTTGACAGCATCCCCTTTGATCTGGGCGTGCTGTTTCTTCAGGACGAGGCGGCAAAACGGTTCGGCAAGCCCGCACCGCGCGTCAAAGGGCGGATGCGCAAGATGGCGGGCGGCGCGTCGGGCGGCACGATTGCCAGCTTGACCGAGACGTTGAAGGCCGTTGCCAAAAAGCCGTCGCTGGCGCTGCTGCTGAAATCGAGCTTTGCGCTGACCCCCGGTTTCGAAGGGCCGTCGCAGCCATCGGGCCTCATCCCCGAATATGACAGTGCGACCGGCACCTGGACTGCGCCCTTCATCATGGCACCGATCAACACGAAAAACGTCCACCGCACCAATTTCCTGCTGGACCATAAATGGGGCAGCGATCTGGTCTATGACGAGATGGTCATGACCACCATCGGCGATGCCGGCAAAGCGATGGCGGAGGCCATGGCCAAGGCCAATCCGTTCGGCGACGCCAAGCTGAAACCCGGCGAGGGACCGAGCAAGGAAGAACGCGAGAACGGCTTTTACGACATTCTCTTCATCGGCGAATATCCCGACGGGACCAAGCTGACGGCGAACGTCACCGGCGACCGCGATCCGGGCTATGGGTCGACATCGAAAATGCTCGCGGAAACCGGGATGGCGCTGCTGTCGAGCAACGGTGCGGGCGGGGTGTGGACGCCGGGCGCACTGTTGGGCGAAGCGCTGATTGCGCGGCTGACCGAGCATGCGGGGCTCGCGTTCCGGATAGAGGGTTGAGCCCCCTCCCCCGATGATTTCCAAGACCCGCCTGTGCTGAGCTTGTCGAAACACCGTTCTTCCTTTTTCCGTATGACAAAGAGAAAGAACAGCCCTTCGACAAGCTCAGGGCGGGCGGGGAAGATTTAGAAGTAGCGCATGACCCAACTCTCGTCCCTCGACAAACTCCTCGCCACCGTCACCGCCGATGGCGATGACATTACTGCTACCATCGATGAAAGCTGGATGCAGGGCCGCACCGCTTATGGCGGGATCAGCAGCGCGGTGGCGCTGGCGGCGGTCATGCACAAGCATCGGCCGCAAGCTCCGCTCCGCTGTGCGCAGATCAGCTTTGTCGGCCCCGTGGGCGGTGATTGCCGGGTGGCAACGCGGATGCTGCGGCAGTCCAAGTCCAGCTTGTTCATCGATGCGGGCGTGTCGAGCGATGTGGGGTTCGGGACGGCAGGCCTGTTCACCTTCACCGGCGATCGCGCTTCGCACCTCAGCTATGATCAGCTGGTCATGCCGGACGCGCCGTGCCCAGAGGATCTGGAGCCCGTGCCCGATCACAAGGTGCGCCCGGCCTTTACCCGCCATTTCGATATGCGTCCAACGACGGGCCCGCGATTTGTGTCGCGGCAGGACAATGCGAACATGTTCACATGGGTGCGGTTTCTGGAAGCCCGCGGTGCCATCCAGCCGTCGCCCTGCTCGCCATGGGCGACGCGCTACCACCCGCAGCGCTGCTGCTGTTTCATGAGTTTGGCCCGATCAGCTCGATGAACTGGTCGGTGAATATGCTGACGGACGCGCCCGCGACCGACGACGATGGCTGGTGGCTGCTGTGGTCGGGCAGCCGCTATGCGCGTGGCGGATTTTCGGTGCAGGACATGATCATCTGGAACCGCGCGGGCGAAGCGGTGGCGACAGGCAGTCAGGCTGTGGCGATTTATTGCTAAAGCGGCAGCACTATCCGAGCTTCCAGTCCCGTGCCATCTTGCCGGTTGACCAGTTCCAACGCCCCACCCTCGCCTTCCGCGATCATCTTGGCGATGGCCAACCCCAGCCCTGAACCGCCGGTTGCACGGCTGCGCGACTGTTCGCCGCGGGCGAAGGGTTCGACGAGCTCGGCCATACGCGGTGGATCGATGCCGGGGCCATCGTCAGTGATGATGATGGCCATATGGCCGTCGCCACTCGCGAGCCGCACCTCCGCCCGATTGCCGTAGGCGAGCGCATTGTCGATCAGGTTCCGAACCGCCCGCGCGAGGAGGACCGCGCGCCCGACGAACATCGTATGATCATCCCCCGCGACGCGTAGAACCGGCATGCCGCGTTCGGCATAGTCGCCCACCAGCGCATCGAGCCATGGGCCGAGCTGGATCCGCTCGCGCGCTTCGATGCCCGCACCGCTGCGCGCGAGCGCGAGGATATCGTTCAGCATCATGGTGAGCTCGTCGATTGAGCCGATCATGCGCTCACGCAGCGGATCGTCCGCCACTTGCTCGACGCGGACGCGCAGACTTGCGAGCGGCGTACGCAGGTCATGGCCAACAGCGCCCAGCATCCGGTCCTTATCCGCCATCATCGTGTCGATACGGGTGCGGTAGGCATTGAACGCCGTCATCAGATCGCGCACATCGGCGGGGCCGCGCGGCGTGAGCGGGGGTTGCGCGTTCGCCCGGCATCGCACCGCGCTTGGCAAAATCGAAGACCCCGCGCGCGCGCGTCTGCTGCGCTTGAAATACGTCGCGTTCGATCGTGAGCAAGCTGGCGAGCCACGGCGACAAGGGAGCGAAGCTCGCGCTGAAGCTCTTGGCCAGGAACACGACCGACGAGTCGAGCGCGGCCTTGACCGGCGCCATGAACGGGTTGGCATCCGAGAACATCTCGTATTGCAGCCGCATCGAATGCATGCTGCGCATCCATTCCGCCATCATCCAGCCTAGCGCTGCCAGAGACGCTGCGGTGTGCGTCGCCATAAATGCACTCGATGCCAGACCGTTTGCACCTAGGGCCGATCCTGCATTGAATCCAACCAACCCACCCACAGCATCGTGGCGCCAAGAGCAGTGTAGGTCAGATTGTGCGGCGGCATCGGTTCGGTGCCGGGTGCCATGCTCGGCGGGGTCCTCTTGGGCGTCATCGAGGGTCTCGGCGCCGGTTATCTGTCGTCAGAGTGGAAGGACGTTTTCGC
>JAAUPH010000384.1 GCA_012035435.1 Sphingopyxis sp.
TGGTTGGCGTTGCGGCGGGCTGGCCCTGCGCGGCGCGGGCGGCGTTCACCAATTCCTGATTGCGCGCCTGGACGAGCTGACCGGGCTGGTACCCGGCGGGGGGAACGATGGTGACGTTGGGCAGAATGGCGTTGAGGTCAGCGACAATCGCATCGGTAATATCAACATTCGTCTCGCGCGCCAGCACCGCGTCCGGGTTGAGCAGCAGGTCGACCTTCAGCCGCTTCATCGCGGCGCGCAGCGCGTCATTCATCCGCACGCTGATCTGGTCTTCGACATAAGCCACAGCCAGGTCGACTTGCTGGCCCAGCTGACCGACTTCGGCATTGGCGGCGGCGCGCTTGTCTTGCACGGCCTTGCCAGCGGCCTGAACGACGGCCTGGTTCGGGGTCGGCTTGCGCGTTTCTTCATTATATTTGGCGACCAGCACATTGAGTTCGGCCTGCAGCGTCTGCGCCCGTGCGTCGCGGGCATCGATCTGCGCCTTATAGGTGGTTTCGATCTGCGTCATCGCAGTCGTGAACGCCGCCGAACGGGCAGCGGCGACGCGCACATCAGCAACAGCAATACCGGTTTTCGACTGCGCCGAAGCAGGCGCAGCAAGCATCGGCGAAACCGAAAGGGTGGCGGCGGCAAGTGCCGTCGCGGCAAGCAATTTTTTCATCAGAATTGGGTTCCTACGTTAAATGAGAATTTCTTTGTATCGTCGCCCTCTTCCTTGAGGAGGGCGTAAGCGAAATCGATGCGGAACGGCCCAAAGGGCGAGTTCCAGTTAACCCCCGCGCCCACCGACAAACGCGGCTTCCACGTGTCGCCAAAGAAGCGCTCTTCAAACGGGGCCAGCGGCGAGAAGCCGGTCGGGCACTGGTTGAAATCGCCCGACGGGGTCGGCACACCGCCAGTCGGTGTCGTGACCGCCTGCGTTCCAAATTGCTGCTGCCCCGTCGTTGCGTTGCGGCACAGGAATTTGGTCCTGCGTCGGCAGGATCGCGGAAGTTCGCGAGCGTGGTCAGCGTCGGCGCCTTCACCTTGAACACCGAACCCACATCCATGAAGATCGACGGCCGCAGTCCCAGTTCCTTGGCGCCAGAGCCCAGCGGAATGTCAATCTCGACCCGACCCTGATAAAAGGCGCGTCCACCCAGCGCATCGTCGGTTTGCTGGCGCTGCTCGGTATTGAGGACAGGGTTGAGCGGATCGGTCAGGTCAACCTGACCAAAGCGTACGACGCGCGGGCCAACGCCGCGAATGTCGAAACCGCGGATTTGCGGCTCGCCCAGGAAGAAGCGGTCGGTCAGCCGAATCTTGTCGCTGCCCGGGAAGGGCGCGTCACCGAAGGGGTGGATATAGCCGCCCTCAAAAGCGGTGGTCAGAATGAAACCGGCCGGCAGGCGGAAGTGCTTGCTGGCGGCGAGCCGCGCGCGGGCATATTTGACGCTGCCGCCCAGACCGGCAAAATCACCCGACAGCGACACCGACTGGCCGCGCGTCGGCCGGATGCGATTGTCGCGGTCATCATAGGCCACGGTCAGGCCCAGCAGCGACGTCGTCCGCTTGCCAATGGCATCGCACAAGTAACGCCCGGCAATCAGCGGATCGCACTGGCCGCCAAAGAAGTAGATATTGCGGTCGAGCGACACATCGTCATAATTCAAGCTGTACCGCCCGAACGCGGACAAAAATTCGGTCAGCGGCACGCCGACATTGACCTGGAACCCCGTCGTTACCTGTTCGAACGTCGTTTCGCGGCGGTTGCCGACGAAGTTAAAGCTGTTCAGGTCGCGGCGATAGATGGATCCGCCGATCGAGATATTGCGGTCAAACAAATAGGGTTCGGTAAAACCAAGCTCCAATGATTTGGAATAGCTCGAATAATTGACCGACGCCTGCAGTTGCTGGCCTTTGCCGCGGAAGTTACGCTGGCGCACCGACGCTTGCAGGATGAAATTCTCGATCGACGAGAAACCGGCCGACAGCGATAGTTCGCCCGTCGGTTTTTCCTCGACATTGGTTTCCAATATGATGCGGTCGGGCGCGCTGCCCTCCTTACGCTCAATCTCCAGATTTTCCTGGAAATAGCCCAATGAGTTGATGCGGTTTTCGGTGCGCTTCACGCCAAAGCTGTTGAACGCATCGCCCTCGTTCAGACGAAACTCGCGCCGGATCACCTTGTCCTGCGTCAGCGTGTTGCCATTGACGTCGATCCGCTCCACGTAAGTCCGCGGTGTTTCGGCGATGTTGAAAGTGATCGACATTTCGCGCGTTTCCGCGTTGCGCGAAAATTCGGGATTAATGTCGGCAAAGGCATAGCCGAACAGGCCAGCGGTCTCGGTGAGCGATTCAACCGTGTCCTCAACGAGCTTGGCATTATACCAATCGCCCTTCTTCATCGGCAGCATCGACGCCAATGTTTCGGGCTGGAAGTCGCGCACTCGCTCTTCACCTCGACATCGGCGAATTTATACCGCTCGCCCTCCTCCACCACGTAAGTGATGATGAAATCCTGCTTATTGCTGGTAAGTTCCGCCACCGCCGACACGACGCGGAAATCGGCATAGCCCTGCGACAGATAAAAAAGCCGCAGCTTTTGCTGGTCATAGGCCATGCGGTCGGGGTCATAGCTGGTGTTCGACGACAAGATCGTCAGCAACCCCTGCTCCTTAGTAGCCATCTCTTCCTTCAGCTCACCATCGCTGAACTTCTCGTTACCCAGGATCGTGATCTGACGAACCTTGGACTTTGGGCCTTCGTTGATTTCGAACACCACATCGACGCGGTTCTGGTCGAGTTGCACCATTTTGGGCTCAACCGTCGCCGCAAAACGGCCTTGACGCTTGTACAGCTCGATGATGCGCGCCACATCGGCGCGGACCTTGGATCGGGTGAAAATCTGGCGCGGCGACAGCTTGATCTCAGGCCGGATCTTGTCTTCCTTCAGCCGCTTGTTGCCCTCCAGGATAACGCGGTTGATCACTGGGTTTTCGGTGACTTGAATGACCAGCGCGCCGGCATTGTCGGTGATCTGGAAATCCTTGAACAACTCGGTCGCGGCCAGATCCTTCAGCGCTTGGTCCAGCGTGGCGCGGTCATAGCGCTGGCCGACGCGCAGGCGCAGATAGGAACGGATCGTATCAGCTTCCAGCCGCTGGTTGCCCTGCACGGTGATCGACCGCACGACATTTTCTGCCGCCGGAACAGCGGGCGCCGGCGTGGCGGGGGGCGTCGTCGAGGGCGTCGAGGGGGCGTTCTGCGCCGACACCGTCGGA
>JAAUPH010000385.1 GCA_012035435.1 Sphingopyxis sp.
CGGGCTTGCCATCTGGTCCAGCGACGGCGCTGACGCCCCGTGCTGATCGTGCGCGGGCAGGCCAATTTGCTCGACGATGGCGCGTGCACCTCGACCGCGTCCGCCAATTGCTCGACGAACTCGAAAGCAAACAGGAAATCGCCGCTCTGCTCGACAGCGCGCGCGACGGCACCGCGACCCGGATTTTCATCGGATCAGAGAATAAACTCTTTTCGCTTTCGGGATCATCGGTCATAGCCGCGCCTTATCACGGCAGCGACGGGCGCATGGTCGGCGTGGTGGGGGTTATCGGCCCCACGCGCTTGAACTATGCGCGCATCGTTCCCATGGTGGATTTCACCGCCCAAACCCTGTCACGATTGATGCGATAAGAGATGACCAAAGACACCGAAATCGAAACACCCGAAGTCGACACCACGCCCGAAGAGGATGCATTTGTTGCGCTGAACGAGCAAATCGCCGCGCTGCAGCAAGACATCCTCTACGCACAGGCCGAGACGCAAAATGTCCGCCGCCGCGCCGAAAAAGAGGTTGCCGACGCACATGCCTATGCTGTCACTAAATTTGCGCGCGATATTTTGTCGGTCGGCGATAATCTGACCCGCGCCCTCGCCGCGATCCCTGCCAGTGCGCGCGATGACGACGGCATGAAGGGCCTGGTCGCCGGGCTGGAAGCCACCGAACGCGAACTCATGGCGGTATTCGAACGCCACGGCATCACTCGCATCGCCGCCGTCGGCCTGCCGCTCGACCCCAACCAGCATCAGGCAATGGTGGAAATACCCAGCAGCGACGCCGAACCCGGCACGATCGTCATGGAAATGGCGCCCGGCTATATGCTGAAAGACCGCCTGCTCCGCGCCGCGATGGTGGGGGTTGCGAAGGCGGCGGAGTGAGCATTCGATAAATAGGGACAGTCCCTAATTATCAGTTCGGCGCTGATCGGCGGGGCACATGCACTGGAGATAATTAGGGACTGTCCCTAATTATTGCCCGCGCCGAAGCACCTTCACGCCGCCTTGCGCATCTTCATCAGCTTCTTCAGCACCATCTCGCGCTTCAACCGCGACAGATGGTCGATGAAGAGGATGCCCTCCAGATGGTCATGCTCATGCTGGATGCAGGTCGCCATCAGACCAGCCATGCGCTCGCGGTGTGGCTGGCCATATTCATCCTGCCAATCGACCGTCACCTCGGCAGGACGCGTTACATCGGCATATTGTTCGGGGACCGACAGGCACCCCTCCTGATACACGCTATGCTCTTCGCTTTCCTCGGAAAAGACGGGGTTGATAAAAATGCGGGGATTGCGGATGACCTTCTTGCCGCTCTCATCCTCCGGGTCCGGCTCCTGCAAATCGATGGTCAAAAGCCGCAGTGGATGCCCAACCTGAATAGCCGCGAGCCCGATGCCGGGCGCGTCATACATCGTCTCGAACATGTCAGCGATCAACGTGCGCAGGTCGTCGTCGAAGGTTTCAACGGGCTTCGAAATCTGCCGCAACCGCGGATCGGGCGTTTCAATGATGGGTAGGATGGCCATGAGATGCAGTTATGGATGAGGGGGGGAGAGGTCAAGGGCGGCCCAATTTTTTGCGTGCTGTCGACAGGATAGCTAGTAAAATCTTGGAGGTCGGCTATCTTCCGGCTTGAGGAGACGTTTAAATGTCTAAGGAAGGCCAACATGTGGTTCCTAGCGGTAACGGTTGGGCCGTAAGGAAAGCTGGTTCATCAAGAGCCACGAGCAAGCATCCGACTCAGGCAGCTGCAATTCAAGAGGGCCGTAAAATTGCAGCTAACCAGAAAACCGAACTCTATATCCATGGCAGAGACGGTCGCATTCGCGAACGCAGTTCCTACGGCAACGATCCTCATCCACCGAAGGGCTAAATTTGCCTCGGACGTTTGAAAACTCGATATTCATAAATTGCCCTTTCGATGACGAGTTCGCTCCAATTCTACAGGCAATTTCATTTTGCGTCGTGCTACTCGGCTTTTATCCTCGCATAGCTCCGGAAAATGCCGACAACGCCATTCCTCGTTTGGATAGAATTGTAGAGATCATTGGATCTTCCAAGTACGGGATCCATGATTTAAGTCGCTGCAAATCGACCAAGAAATCAGAGTACTTCAGGATGAACATGCCCTTTGAGCTCGGCATGGACCTGAGCGCAAAAAAATTCGGAACGGCAAAACTACAAACTAAATCTATCTTAGTCCTTGAAGGGCGAAAATACGATTTTCAAAAGGCGTTGTCTGATATTTCAGGCTGGGACATAGCCCCACATCAAGGGAAATACCTTGAGGCGATGAGACAAGTCCGTCATTGGCTTATCGAACACGCAAACGCTCCGAGTTTTGGCTTAGCAGCAATCGAAGGTAAATATACGGCGTTTCAAGAGTGGTATTTTGAACGAGAATTAGCGCTTGGCGCGGCTGAAGCTGATATTATACAGTACCCAACAATTACCCTCGTCAACGCCATGATTGAATGGCGCGATTTGGGTGAGCCAACCGAAATCGTTTAACCCACCGGCCTCCTCGCCCGCAATGCCTGCGCCAGCGTCCCTTCATCGAGATAATCGAGCTCACCCCCCACCGGCAGGCCGTGCGCAAGCTGCGTCAGCCGCACCGGCAACCCCTCCAGCCGCTCCGCCAGATAATGCGCCGTCGTCTGGCCCTCCAGCGTCGCGTTCATCGCCAGCACAACTTCGTCCACGCCGCCCGCGCTGACCCGTGCGACCAGCGTGTCGATGGTCAAATCCTGGGGCCGCACCCCTTCCAGCGCCGACAGCCGCCCGCCGAGCACATGATATTTGCCCGGAAACAGCCGCGAGCGGTCGAGCGCCCACAGGTCGGACACTTCCTCAACCACGCACAACGACCGCGCGTCGCGGCGATGGTCGGTACAGATGCTGCACGGATCGCGCGTGTCGATGTTGCCGCATATGCCGCACGTTACCAGCCGTTCTGCCACCCCCTGCATCGCGGCGAGCAGCGGGGTGAACACACTCTCGCGCTTCTTCATCAAATGCAGCACCGCACGCCGCGCCGACCGTGGGCCAAGCCCCGGCAGCCGGGCGAGCTGTTGCACGAGCGTTTCTATATCTTGCGATGCCATCGCAGATGTTCTTAAGCGGCAGACACAAAATGACAATGCGCATCATCTTCATGGGCACACCGCCCTTTGCGGTGCCGACGCTGGCCGCACTGCATGGCGCAGGGCATGATATTGCCGCCGTCTATACCCCAGCCCCCCCGCCCC
>JAAUPH010000386.1 GCA_012035435.1 Sphingopyxis sp.
GCACCAAGTCCGGTGACTCGGATGCGCTGTCCACCATCGCGCTAGTGAAGGAGTGATCCCATGTTCGTGACGAAGAAGCATTTGTCTCGTCGCACGTTGCTCTGGCGGCCGGCGGAGCCGCGATCGCGCTGCCGTTGCTCGACTCGATGATTCCTGCGCGACCGCACTCGCGCAGACGGCCGCGATCAATGCCGTGACCGCCAATTTCGCCCTGCCGCTACGCGCGGCGGGTATCGATGCGGTGGTAGAGGTGCGGTTCAAACGCTGAGCATATCGGAACCGGCCCCGCCCAACCATCAACGCCGCCTTGTCGTGTGGCCGATCCAAAGCTAGAGGCGGGTAATCCGTTTCGTCAGGCTCAGAGCCTTCTGGGCACAACAGAAAGCTGGCTCTCCCATGACCGCTCCCGTCCGCGAAAACCTCTCCGGCGTCGACATCGTCGCCGAAATTCAGCGCCTGAAAAAGGAACGTAATGCCGTCATTCTCGGCCATTATTATCAGCGCCCGGAAATTCAGGATATCAGCGACTTTGTAGGGGACAGTCTGGAGTTGTCGCGCAAGGCAGCGGAAACCGATGCAGATGTCATCGCCTTTTGCGGCGTCAAATTCATGGCGGAGACCGCCAAGATTTTGAGCCCGCAAAAGATTGTCGTGCTGCCTGACATGGATGCCGGGTGCAGTCTGGAGGACAGCTGTCCACCCGAACAATTCGCTCGGTTCCGCGCGGCGCATCCTGACCATATCGCGCTGACCTATATCAACTGCTCGGCGGCGGTGAAGGCGCTCTCGGACATCATCGTCACCTCGTCGAGTGCGGAGACGATCATCAGCCAGATTCCGACGGATCAAAAGATCATCTTTGGCCCTGACCGGCATCTGGGCGGCTATCTCAACCGCAAATTCGGGCGCGACATGCTGTTGTGGCCGGGCGTGTGCATCGTGCACGAAGCGTTTAGCGAGACCGAGTTGCTCAAGCTCAAGGCGCAGCACCCCGGCGCGCCGGTCGCTGCGCACCCTGAGTGTCCGCCGCACATTATCGACCATAGCGACTATGTCGGATCGACGAGCGGCATCTTGCAATTTGCGAAGACGATGGAGGGCGACACACTGATCGTCGCGACCGAGCCGCACATCATCCACCAGATGCAAAAAGCGGTGCCGGAAAAAACCTTCATCGGCGCGCCTGGCGCGGACGGCAACTGCAACTGCAACATCTGTCCCTATATGGCGCTCAACACGATGGAGAAGCTGTATTTGGCGCTGCGTGATTTGCAGCCGCGGATCGAGATGGACGAGGAACTGCGGTTGGGCGCGAAGAAGTCGCTCGACCGCATGCTCGAGATGGCAAGCGGAACTCTGGGCAAGGGCGATTTGGGCGCGCGGTGATTCGCCCGAGTCGCCATGACGTCACTCGCGCGGATGAATCACAAGATTCCAATCCAGCATCCGAATCTTGCCGCGGCGAATCCGCAAATTGCATTTGCCCGATTTATCCACAGCCGTGACGCGCATTTTGGCATTTTCGTGACGATTCTCGTTGGCGAAACGCGGGCGGCGTGAGAGCTTCCAAACATCGGAAGCAGCAGAGAGACGAACCAGCCGCAAGACGTCGCAGGACCGCAAGGTCAGTCGCCTGAGAGTGGCACGGAACGGATCAGGGCAGCGGACGATACCCGGCAGACGGTGCGGCAGCGTTTCCCACGAAGCGTAGCCAGCCGGAGCCGGGTCGAGATGCAGGCCGGACAGCAGGTCAGCGAAGGTCGTAAGACCATCGAAGGATGCAGGACGAAGGGCATTTCAGGTGAGGCCGGCCCCCCCACAAGGGGGCCGACCGAACCGCCGCCGGAATGGGTGGCGCCGATGTCCAATCGGTCCAGTGTGGCAGGCGCGGCGAAAGCCAAGCCAGATGCGCGAGATCGGAGAGGGGTCGGAGGCTCCGGAGCCGGATCAGTGGGGGTTGGCAGCAATGCCGGCCCCCATTTCGCATGGGCTGGCCGCCCGGCAATATCGTGCCGTTAAGCCGCTCAATATCTCCCGTCTCATCTTGGTGCGCTGCGAAAATTTTCGCGGCGATGTGATTCTTGTCACAAGAATTGCGGCATTGCAGGCGTAGGCAAGCGTGGCGGCCCGGAGTGGTTTCCGCTTGAAACCATTCACCCTGCCCCGGCACTGGCTGATGCGCCTTGCCGGGGCATTTTTCTTGTCCGCGCCTCGCCTTTCCGCAATTTGGCGTATAAAAGCGCGGCATGCCTGCTGAAAGATTGCAGTAGGCGGGGAGCGGCGCTGCAATGGTTCGCGGTGCCACGAATAGAGGAGGATCGCTATGATGTACTGGATTATCGCGCTTGTCATGGGCGGGATCATTGGCTGGCTGGCCAGCATTGTCATGAAAACCGACGCCCAGCAGGGCATTTTTCTGAACATTATCGTCGGCTGTGTCGGATCGATATTGGGCCGTTTTCTCTTTAGCGGGTTTCTGGGCGGCGGGCGGATGCGCGATAATCCGTTCGATCTGGCCACGCTGGGCACCGCGTTTCTGGGCGCCGTCATTCTTTTGGGGATCGTCAATCTGGTCCGGCGCGGCAGCGTTCGCTGATCACTGCTCTGCACGGCAACCTTAGCAGCGCATATAATGTTTACCGAGGGGCGGTCGCGTGGTTTTGCGCGGTCGCTCTTTTGTCCTTGCAATTGTGCTTTCGGCGAACGCCCCATGCCGGTCGGCGAGCGACAGCGGCAGGGATAGCGCTTGTTACGCCATAGGTTTAGCGAAGCATCTGCGATTGCGCTTGCTTCAGGTGATTTAATCGGGTAACACACCGCATGCGCTCGTAAAGGCCGGCGTGCGCCAGTCAGCAGTGGGGATGAACCGTGAATTACGAAGCGAGGGTAACATCGATGGATCAGCTGAGTGGTGCGAGCTTTGGCGCAGACGTCGATACCGGCGCGCGGCGGCGGCGTATCTTCATTGGTGCGATCATCCTGTTGGCGCTGGTGATTGCCGGTGCCTGGTGGGCTTTTTTCGTCGAACAAGGCGGCCCCTGCTGCCGGCGGCGAAGGCGCTGCTGCTGCGCTACATCGAGCGCGACCGGATCATCCTCGACGACATCTTCTCGCGCGCGACGCACTCAACGACGATCCGCTGCACGGCTTCCTGGTGGCGCTGAAGCTGTTTGCCGACATGATGGCCGCGATGACCGAGGTGCATCCGGGCTGCATGGTCGCCTCGGTCTGCTACCAGGAACAGCTGTTCGACCGGGAGGTGCAT
>JAAUPH010000387.1 GCA_012035435.1 Sphingopyxis sp.
ACCCATCGCGCACCAGCGCCAGATATTCGGCGCGGTCATCGTCGCTGAAAACACCGGCAGCCGCCGATTGCCCCGCTGCGTCACATGATGCGGGACAGAAGGAATGACGATGCGCGGCAGACGGGCCGTCAGGTGAGAGTGGCACAAAGCCACGGCGGCGTCAATTTAGTATAGTGTCCCCGGAATTACCGATAGAAGATCGACGATTTATCTTCCTATGTCAGATATCGGGACATGCGTGTTGCACAACCAAAGCAATATAACTTGCGAAATACGCATCAGGATGCTTGACGCGCCTTTCTATTATTTCTCATTCATTGGAATGACTTAAGAAAGTTGAGGGCATGTCGAGTCGGGGGCTAAAAACAGCGAAAAAGCGTCGCAAGCCATCGGGCTTCGTTGCGCTATTTGCCTTGGCCGCTTTGTCGAGCGGATGTGCATCTAGTCAATATATGGGGATTTCGTTGCGGCCAGGGGCCGCTGACCCAGCTTTGCAGATGCTCGCAACTCGTGCGTCAGTTGGCAACAAGCAAGCCCAACTCGATTTGGGCGTTCGACTATTCCACGGCAATGGTGTGACGTCTGACGCTCGTCGCGCATGCAGATTGTTTCGAATGGCAGCAACCGAGACACCGGATCGGCTTTGGGTGTACACGCCTTCTCCCGGCGGTGGTGCGCCAGCCAGGGTGCTTCCAATTTCCAATAAAGCGCCCGCGTCGGGCCTGACTGCTGTCCGCCATTGGCTAGATCGGTGTAAATCATGAAACCCGTCTGGTGCCATCACTTTCGACGCTCCAAGCGATTTGCATTTGTTGCTTGTTTGCTTGTTTTGTCGATGGCGGAAGGGTGTAGCGACACAGCCACGACACACGAGTATGAATTCATTGCTACACCAACCGACTGTGCAACTCCAATACGTTTTCAGGCCATCCAAGAATCCGACAACATTTTTTTTGTTCTATCCTGAACGGTCGCCGTGCCTTCCTAATAATGGGGCCGTAACAATGATGGAAATGTCGGATAGTCAGATAAAACGATTGGCTAGCTTAGCTTATCAGTGCGCGGGGTTGCATATTCAACAGGACTATGAAAATCTATTTGTACACAGTGCTTTGCTCGCTATTAACAACAGGCAGTGCGATATTAGTAACGGAACTGATCAAATATTGTTTTCTAGGATAAAGCCATTTTTGAATTTATATCTCGATGATCACCAGCATGAGCACAGTAGTGATAATAATGGTTTCGTTAATTCTGATCCGTTCTCGGATCAGATGTCGAATAATGTAGTCGCGATATATGTTGTTCAGACCGCCCGCCAATCTAAATCTAGACTATGCTTGGTCAAGACTAATCCAAATTTTGGGTCAGGAAGTGACTTAGAATTTAGATATAACAGAAGGCTTGCGTCAAAATATTGTGTTGAGGGATCGATGGTTTACGAGGCTTCTAAGGGCCCGTCCTCAAAAGTAGTTGGGAGATATCAGCCAGTTGCGCTTGACGCTCTGTGGCATCGCTGATTCTGGGGTTTCGCCAGAAACTACCAGGATTTAAACGATGTGGACTGATATCGCCCGTCGGCAGCATAGCCGTGCGGGGTTGCGTTATCCAGGCGATTTGCGCGATGCGGAATGGGCGCTGATCGAACCGCTACTCCCGCCCGCGAAGATTGGTGGTCGTCCGCGCAGCACCGATCTGCGCGAAGTGATGAACGCGATCCTCTATCTGGCGACCGGCGGATGCCAGTGGCGAATGCTGCCCAAGGATTTTCCTCCGCTTTCCACGGTCCAGCGCTATTTCTACGCCTGGCGCGACAGCGGCCTGTGGCAGACGATTAATCACATGTTGGTGATGGCTGCGCGCCAGATCGAAGGGCGCGAGGCCAGCGACATCAATGCTGCTGTCATCGGAGTCGGCATAAAATTCTAATTGCTGATCCAGAACAGTAAGACGTTGGAGCGGTCCGCAATGGCCGCCCCGTTTTCGTTCTGGAACGGCACGAGCGCCGCGTGCGAGTGAAATCTGCGAGCAGCGACTAAAACCGGCAGGGGGGATCAGGCCGCAGCTGCCGCGGCTTTTTCGCCGTCAAAATAGGCCGCCACCTGATCTGCCGGAACCGCTTTGCTGTAGAGAAAGCCCTGAAGTTCAGCACAGCCTTCGCCTTTCAGAAGATCGGCTTGTGTTTCGCGTTCTATCCCTTCGGCGATGGTGGTCATGCCGAGACTGCCGGCAAGGGTGATCACGGAACGGACAATGGCCTGACAGTCCCGATTTTCCTCTATCTCTGACACAAAACAGCGGTCGATCTTGATCTTGCTGAACGGGAAGGTGCGTAGATAATTGAGCGAGGAATACCCCGTCCCGAAATCATCAAGCGAAATCTGCATCCCAAAATCGCGCAGCCTGTGCAATGCTTGTATATTGGCCTCGTTGTCCTGCATGAGCACCGACTCGGTGATTTCAAGGCAGACACGACCAGGTTCAATCCCATTGCTGGCAATCGCCTGGATCAATATGCCGAGCAGGGCTGAACTGCGCACTTGGACGGGCGACAGGTTGATCGAGACCGTGATGTGATTTGGCCAGTTTGCGGCATCAGCCAGTGCTTGCCGGATGACCCATTCGCCAAGAGGCACGATGAGGCCGGTTTCTTCGGCAATGGGTATAAAGCCGTTGGGCATGATCAGCCCGCGTTCGGGATGGTTCCACCGGACGAGCGCCTCGAACCCGGAAACAGCGGAGCTTTCGACGTCCATCAAGGGCTGGTAGTGAACCTCGAACTCTCCGTTCCTGAGTGCATTGCGCAAGTCGCTCTCAATGCTCCGGCGCGCTCGGGCGGCCTCATCCATCTCTGGCAGAAAGTGGATTGCCTGCCCCCGGCCATCGGACTTGGCAGCGTAGAGTGCAAGATCGGCCTTTCTGATCAGGCAGTCTGCCGTGTCTCCGTCGCCCGGCCCCGTTGCAATGCCGATTGAGCAGCCGGTTTCGACCTCGATATCGTCGATCGTAATCGGGGCCGACAATTCCTTGATGATTCGACTAGCGAGGTGATCGACCTTCTCAACGCGGCTACCGGACACCAACACCACAAATTCATCGCCGCCAAAGCGGCTCGCAAGATCATATTGGCCAATTGGCCTGCTGCCGGTTTGATGGACACCGAGATTGGCTCATTCATGCTACACCGGCCTCGCGTTCGAAGTCGATGGGGCTTCGGTATCCGATGGTCGAGTGCCTGCGGATCGGGTTGTAGAAGCATTC
>JAAUPH010000388.1 GCA_012035435.1 Sphingopyxis sp.
CCTTTTGGGGAGGGGTTGGGGTGGGGGCTGTCGGCAAGCGTAGCGCCAGAGGGACAATCCCCGCCCCCGGCTCCTCACCTGACGGGGAGGGGTGGACAACCATGACGCCCTTTACCACCCTTACCAGTGTCGCCGCGCCGCTGATCGTTGACAATATCGACACCGACATGATCATCCCGTCGCGTGAGATGAGATCGACCGGCAAGACCGGTCTAGCGGACGGTCTGTTCGCGCCGTGGCGCTATGCCGATGCCGATGCGCGGGTGAATGACCCAAGGTTCGTGCTCAATCAGCGCGATTTCATCGGCACGCGGCTGCTGCTGGCGGGGCGCAATTTCGGTTGCGGGTCGAGCCGTGAACATGCGGTCTGGGCTCTGAAAGAGTTCGGAATCGACTGTATCATCGCGGCCAGCTTCGCGCCGATTTTTTACAACAATTGCATTCGCAATGGCTTGCTGCCCGTGCCTCTGGACACGGACACCATCCGCCGCATGGCTGGCGCCATCGTTACCGTGGATCTGGCGGCACAGACAGCGGGTGGCCATTCGTTCGACATCAACGCGGAGGCGAAGCAGATGTTGCTGGAGGGCCTCGATGTTATCGAACTCACCCTAAAGCACCGCGATGCTATCACCGCATGGCAGCAGGCCGACCGCCAGGCCAGGCCATGGATTTATCTGGAGAAGCCCGCATGACCGCCGTCCTTATCTCTGAAGTGGGCCCGCGCGACGGGTTGCAGTCGATTGACCGCGTCATGCCGCTCGCAGCCAAGAAGGCGTGGATCGCTGCCGAGGCGGCTGCGGGCGTGCGCGAGATTGAAGTGGGGAGCTTTGTCCCGTCGTCGCTGTTGCCGCAGCTCGCTGACACGGCGGAGGTCGTGGCCTTTGCCAAGACCATCCCGAACCTGAACGTCGTCGCCCTGGTCCCCAATGCCAAGGGTGCGGCGCGGGCGGCGGAGGCGGGGGTGAATGCGATGTCGATACCGTTCAGCATGTCGGAAACCCACAGTCTCAAAAATGTCCGCAAGTCGCATGCCGAGATGATCGCCGAAATTGGCGCGGTCGCAGAGATTGCGCAGGCGGCGAATATCCATTTTGCAGTGGGTCTGTCGACGGCGTTCGGCTGCACGATGGAAGGCGCGATCCCTGAAGATCAGGTCGTCCGGCTCGCCGAGGCAGCGGCGCACGCAGGCGCGCAGGAATTCAGCCTTTCGGATACCACCGGTTACGCCGATCCGGCGCAGGTCAAGCGGCTGGTGCGCAAGGTGCGCGCAGCGGTGGGCCCCGAAAAAATGACGACATTGCACCTGCACAACACGCGCGGGCTCGGTCTGGCCAATGCGCTGGCGGGGCTGGAGGAGGGGATCACCACGCTCGATAGCTCGCTGGGCGGGATTGGCGGCTGTCCGTTCGCCCCCGGCGCGTCGGGCAATATCGTGACCGAGGATCTGGCCTTCATGCTCGCAGCGATGGGGGTGGAGACGGGAATCGACCTTGATGCGCTGATGCAGGTGCGCGCAATTCTTGCCGAGGCGCTGCCGGGGGAACCGCTCTATGGTTTCACGCCAGATGCGGGGTTGCCGCTGGGTTATGACCAGCGCGGTGTCGCATGACCGGGCCGACGCCGCTCGCTGGCCTTAAGGTCATTGAATTCACCCATATGGTCATGGGGCCGACGGTGGGCCATGTGCTCGCCAGTCTGGGCGCAGAGGTGGTGCGGGTTGAGCCCATCGGCGGCGATCAGACGCGGCGGTTGCTGGGGTCGGGCGCGGGCTATTTTCCGATGTATAACCGGCACAAGGCGAGCATTTGCCTCGACCTCAAGAGCATCGATGGCCTGAAAATCGCGCGCGAGCTGGCCGAGCAGGCCGATATATTGGTGGAGAATTTCCGCCCCGGTGCCTTGGACCGACTGGGGCTGGGATATGATGCCCTGAAGCCCGCCAACCCGCGCCTTATCTATTGCAGCGAGAAAGGCTTCTTGCCCGGCCCTTTTGAACAGCGCACCGCGCTGGACGAGGTTGCGCAGATGATGGGGGGCCTTGCCTATATGACCGGGCCGCCGGGGAAACCGCTGCGTGCGGGTGCAAGCGTGATCGACGTGACCGGCGGCATGTTCGGCGTCATCGGCATTCTCGCCGCGCTGGAGGAGCGCCACCGCACCGGCATGGGCCAGATGGTGATCGCCAGCTTGTTCGAAACCACCGTCTATCTGGTGGGCCAGCATATGGCGCAGTTCGCCGTCACCGGAAAACCCGCCGCACCCATGCCCGCGCGCGTGTCAGCGTGGGCGATTTATGATGTGTTTGAGACCAAGGATGACCCGATTTTCATCGGGGTGGTGACCGATGCGCTGTGGGAGAAATTCTGCGCATTGTTCGCGCTCGACGCGCTGTGGGCCGATGACAGCATTCGCAAGAATAATGACCGGGTGCTGGCGCGCGAGCGGATCATGCCGCAGATTCGCGCGCTGATTTCCGGCTTGACGCGCGGCGAGGTCATCGCGCGGCTCGATGGCAGCGGGTTGCCTTTTGCGCCGATCGGCAAGCCCGAAGAACTGTTCGACGATCCGCATCTGGCGGCATCCAATGGGCTGGAACCGGTGACGCTGGATAATGGCGAAGAGACGCGGTTGCCGACTTTACCGCTAATGATGGGCGGCCGGCGCCCTGCCGCACCGACAACCCTGCCGTTGCCAGGGTCAGACAGCACCGCCGTACTGCGCGCCTTGGGTTATGACGACGACGCAATTACGGCCTTGATCGCCGACGGCAGCGTTGGATCGACTTAGGCCCTGTTTCAGTTAGATGGAAAAGGGTCTAAGCCGGGCGCCGGCGGCGATCAGCCGTTTCCCGGCGATCTCCGCCCGCACGGCGTTCCGGTCCAGCATAGCTGGGGTCATCGGCAACGCGCCGTTCAATCATTCTGCGTCCGCGCGTATCCGATGCGCCAAGCTTGCGATCCATCGCTTGCTCTCCTGTTCCAAGGAAAAATATATACTCATTGTATCTTTGGCGACCCCGACGCGTAAACATAACGGCAGTTGGTAAACAAGCTGTCAATGGACTGATTGTGCCGCATCGACACCCGTTGACGCCGATGTTTGCTCCAACGCGTCAGTGCGTGATAGCTGCCACATCGCACCCAGCATGAGCGCGGCTGACAGCGCTTCGGCAATCATCGCCTGCGTAATTGCCGCTGTAATGGCGTCGCCAAAAACCGTGACGCCAAGGAGGCGGCCCAGCAGCGCG
>JAAUPH010000389.1 GCA_012035435.1 Sphingopyxis sp.
ACCCATTCATCAAGGAAGTCCGGAACGCCGACGGCACTGGCGCTGGGCGATTTGTCGTCGTGGGGAATAATCATGTCGCACAGGGCGGTCACGGTCCGCAATTGCTCCGGCGTCAATGTTCGCGGCCAGGGGACAACCGGTACTCGAGTTCACTCGTCGCCCTGCGCGGGTCGACGGGCGAGGTGGCGTGGCACCTCGTGGGTCACCTTCAGAGAAACAAGGCCAGGCCTGCGGCGGAGATGTTCGAGCTGATCCATTCCGTAGACAGCCTGCGGCTCGCCCGCGAGATCGACGTCATCGGGGGACGTGCCCCGGGGCGCTTCGATCTGATCGAGGACCAGGTCCAGGCCGTAGCCGGCGTTGCGCCGGATGGTTCTGGGGAATCGCTCGCGGATGAGGCGCGCGTAGCGGCGGGCGATCTCGATGGCGGCGATCATGCTCACGCCTTGCGCGCGAGACGCGCGTCGATGTGTCCCCCTATCTGGAGGTAGGCGCGATCCTGACCGCCGATCTGTCGAACGGCGGCGATGTGCTGACCTATAGCAGCGTGGCTGTCGGGGTAGAGGCGAGCATCGCGACCCGCCGTGCCGAGCTGGCCGCCAATGTCCGCTACGAACGCCGTATCGGCCTGTCGGGTGGTTTGTCCGATCAGGATGTGATCTCGGGCCTCGTCCGGGGCCGCTATGAGGTCGCGCGCGGCTTCAATCTGGAGGCGGGCGGCCTCGCCAGCCGCACGCGCGCGGATGTTTCGGGCGCGGCGAACGGCATCATCGTGGGCGACCGCAGCAATGTCGCCAACGTCTACAGTGTCTATGCCGGGCCTACCGTCACGCAGCGGATTGCCAATCTGGATGTCGGGGCGGGATATCGCTTTGGCTATACCAAGGTCGATGTCGAAACCCCCGCCATTCTCGCCCCCGGCGCGGTTGCGGCCGATATTTTCGACACATCCACCAATCATGCCGCCTGGGCGAGTGTGGGCCAGCGCCCCGGCGACCTGCCATTCGGCTGGCAAGTGTCCGGCGGGTGGGAGCGCGAGGATGCGAGCCAGCTCGACCAACGGTTCGACGGGAAATATGCCCGTGCCGATGTGACCTTCCCCATCTCGCCCACCGTCGCGCTGCTCGGCGGCGTGGGGTATGAGGATATTGAGATCAGCCAGCGCGAACCGTTGCTGGACGCGGGCGGCGTGCCGCTGCGCGATCAGGGCGGACGCTTGATCACCGATCCCGCCAGTTCGCGCCAACTCGCCTTCGACATCGACGGGCTGATCTGGGATGTTGGCGTGATGTGGCAGCCGAGCCGCCGCACCTCGCTCACCGCCAAGATCGGCCGGAGGTATGGCGATACGATTTTCACGGGCTCATTCAGCTATCGCCCCAATCATGCGACATTGGTGCAGGTTGGCGTCTATGACGGCATCTCCAGCTTTGGCCGGTCGCTGTCAGGCGGGCTATCGGCGCTGCCCACCGATTTTGAGGTCAGCCGTAATCCGATCGACGGCAGCATCGGCAGTTGTGCGTTCGGCTCGCAAAGCGCGGGCTGCCTCAACGGCACGCTCGGCAGTGCGACCGGGACGCAGTTCCGCAATCGCGGCGTGCAAGCAATTGTGTCGCGCCGCGCGGGCCGGTGGTATTTGGGCGTTGGCGGCGGGTATGACCGGCGCCTGCTGCTCACGCCCGCAGGCTCGGCGCTCGCCCCTTTGAACGGGATCAGCGACGAAAATTATTACGCCTTCCTATCGGCAGCGCGTCAGCTGGATGATCGCAGCGACCTGTCAGGATCGGTCTATTTCAACTATTTCGACAATGGCGCACCGGCGGCGAGCGACGTAACGGCGATGGGCGCGACGGTCACCTATTCGCGCCGCTTCTGGCGCTCGCTTAACGGCACGGCCAGCGCCGCGCTGAACAGCTTCGATCAGGAAGGCTTCAATTCGCAACTGGTTGCATCGGCGCTGGTTGGCCTGCGCTACGGCTTCTGATCGATACGGGGAAACGCACATGTACGATCAATTTTATGGATTTTCAGGGCGCCCCTTTCAGCTGACGCCCGATCCCCATTTCTATTTTGAAAGCGGGACGCATCGCAAGGCGATGTCATACCTTGGCTATGGGCTGGCGCAGGGCGAGGGCTTTATCGTCATCACCGGCGATATTGGCGCCGGCAAGACAACGCTGGTCGGCCATTTGATGAACACCATCGACCCCAACCGGCTGACCGCGGTCAAGCTGGTATCGACCGCGGTCAGCGGCGATGCACTGTTGCAACTGGTCGCCGAACAATTCGGGCTCGACTGGGATGGCAAGGGCAAGGGCGAGTTGCTCCACGACATCGAGCAGTTCTTGCGCGAAGAGGCGCGCGCCGGACGCCGCACGCTGCTGATCGTCGATGAAGGGCAGAATTTGCCGATCGCCGCGCTCGAAGAGTTGCGGATGCTGTCGAACTTTCAGCTGGGCGGCCATTCGTTGTTGCAGATATTCCTGCTGGGCCAGCCCGAGTTCCGCCAGACGCTGTTCCAGTCGCCCTCGCTCGAGCAGCTGCGTCAGCGGGTGATCGCGACGCACCATCTCGATCCGATGGAGCCCGAAGAGGTTGAGCCCTATATCCTCCACCGCCTCAAGAAGGTCGGGTGGGACGGCAACCCCAGTTTCACCTCTGACGCCTTTGCGCTGCTCTATGAGCATAGCGAGGGGGTGCCGCGGCGTCTCAACGTCCTCGTCAGCCGGGTCATGCTCTATGGCGCGGTAGAGCAGCTGAATCGGCTTACCGAGCAGCATGTCCGGTCAGTCGTCGCCGAAATGTCGGCCGATGGCGGTTTCGCGCAAATCCGTCCGATTGCTCCGCCTGCCGATGTTGCGGCGTTGGAGTTGCGGGCGGAAGATGAGCTGGTGCTGGATCAGCCCGCCGCGGCGGATGTGCCCGCCGCCGTGCCGCTGCCGCCATTGTTACTTTCACCATTTTTGGTCTTTTTCTTGTTGCCACCGACGCCGAGCAACGAAATCTTGTTGCTGCTATTGCTGACATTTCCACCTGCTGCTGGCGGTGATCGTCTGCTATCACTCACCGAAAATTCTCGAAGGCAACTGGCGCATCTTCGGCATCGATTACATGTCGCTGCACGAACGGCGCATCGCGTTCGCCATCGATCAGATTCGCGTACACGGAACGATTCCCGCGTGGTTTCCGCGCGAACTGATGGGTTCGCCGTTCTGGTCGAACGTGCAGAGCTTTCCGT
>JAAUPH010000390.1 GCA_012035435.1 Sphingopyxis sp.
ATACCTATTCCGGCCACCCGCTCGCTGCCGCGGCGGGCCTTGCGACACTCGACCTTTATAAATCAGACGGCATCTTCGAGCATGCGACTTCGCTGCACGGCTATTGGGAAGAGGCGGTCCACAGTCTGAAGGGCAAGCGCCACATCATCGATATACGCAACATGGGGATCGTCGCGGGCATAGAGCTTGAACCGCGCCCCGGTGCGCCGACCAAACGCGCGACCGAGTTGTTCCACAAATGCTTCGATAACGGCCTGCTGGTCCGTGCTACCGGCGACATCATTGCGCTGTCGCCGCCGCTCATTCTGGAAAAGGCCCATATTGACGAGATGGTTGGGCGGATCGCAGAGATGGTCGCCGAGATCGACTAACGTCCGGACTCTGGGTAGAGGGCCTGAGGGTACAAGCCTGTCGCTGGTCAATACCTGCCACGACAGCTAGGCGGCTCAAAAATAGCGCTATGTGGGGGACAGAATGACGATGCGGGCCGATTTCGTGCTGTTGATTGCCAGCAAGGATCGCAAGGGGATTGTCGCTGCGGTCGCCAATTCGCTTGTCAGCCAGGACTGCAATATCGCCGAAAGCGCGCAATTTGGCGATGTCAGCACGGATCGCTTTTTCATGCGCATTGCCTTCACCGCGCCGACGGGCATGACCAGCGCAAATTTCACCGACGCATTCATGCCAGTCGCCACGGCTTTTCGGCTCGATTGGCACATCCATGATCTGCGTCAAAAGATCCGCGCGATGATCATGGTCAGCCAAGGCGGGCATTGCCTCAACGATCTCTTGTACCGCACATCGACCAGGCGGTTGCCGATGGATGTTACCAGCATCGTGTCCAACCACATGACGTGGCAACGCCGCGCCGAGCATGAAGGCATCAGCTTTCATCATCTGCCCATCACCCCTGAAAACAAGCCCGAACAGGAAGCAAGGCTGCTGACCATGGTGGAAGAGCAACGGGTCGATCTGGTCATCCTGGCGCGTTACATGCAGGTGCTGTCGGACCAGCTGTGCCGCAAGCTCGACGGCCGCGTGATCAACATCCACCACAGCTTCCTCCCCGGTTTCAAGGGGGCGAAACCCTATCACCGCGCCTTTGACCGCGGCGTCAAAATGGTTGGCGCCACCGCGCATTACGTCACCGCCGACCTTGATGAAGGGCCGATCATCACGCAGGATGTTTCGATTGTCGACCATGCCGACACGGTGGAAGACTTGATCGCGCAGGGACAGGATATCGAGAGCCGCGTGTTGGCGCGCGCCGTGAAGCTGCATCTGGAGCACCGCGTGATGCGCAACGGCAATCGAACAGTTGTATTCAAATAGGGCGCTGTATGGCCGCCACATGGGGAAAGGGAACAGGATCAATGAAGACTCGCGCCGCCGTCGCCTTTGAAGCGAAAAAGCCGCTCGAAATTGTCGAACTGGACCTGGAGGGGCCAAAGGCAGGTGAAGTACTGGTCGAGATTATGGCGACCGGCATCTGCCATACCGACGCCTACACGCTCGATGGTTTCGACAGCGAGGGCATTTTTCCCAGCGTGCTCGGCCACGAAGGCGCAGGCATCGTGCGCGAGGTGGGCGTGGGCGTGACCAGCGTGGCCCCCGGCGACCATGTCATCCCGCTGTACACCCCAGAATGCGGCAAATGCAAAACCTGCCTGTCGGGCAAGTCGAATCTGTGCACCGCAATCCGCGCAACGCAGGGCAAGGGGTTACTGCCCGACGGGACCACGCGCTTCAGCTATAAGGGTCAGCCGATTTATCATTATATGGGCTGCTCCACTTTCTCCAACTTCACGGTGCTGCCTGAAATCGCCGTCGCCAACATCCGCACCGATGCCCCCTTCAAGACCAGCTGCTACATCGGCTGCGGCGTAACCACCGGCGTCGGCGCGGTGACGAAGACTGCGAATGTCCAGCCGGGCGACAATGTCGTCGTGTTTGGCTTGGGCGGCATTGGTCTGAACGTCATTCAGGGCGCGAAGCTCGCGAGCGCAAACAAAATCATCGGTGTCGACATCAACCCCGACCGCGAAGCCTGGGGCCGCCAGTTTGGCATGACCGATTTTGTGAACAGCAAAGGCATGAGCCGCGACGATATAGTGGCCAAGATCGTCGCAATGACCGACGGCGGCGCCGATTACAGCTTTGATGCCACGGGCAATACAGAGGTGATGCGCACCGCGCTCGAATGCTGTCACCGCGGCTGGGGCACCAGCATCATCATCGGCGTCGCCGAAGCGGGCAAGGAAATCGCGACCCGCCCATTCCAGCTGGTCACCGGCCGCAACTGGCGCGGCACGGCGTTTGGCGGTGCGAAAGGGCGCACCGACGTACCCAAGATCGTCGACATGTATATGGACGGACAGATCCAGATCGACCCCATGATCACCCACGTCCTCTCGCTCGATGAAATCAACAAGGGCTTTGACCTGATGCATGCGGGCGAAAGCATCCGCAGCGTGGTCGTCTATTGATGTGACAGTCATTGCTGCGCGTCAGCGCACAGGAATCAGTCTGGCGGCGCTGTTGCCTCGGCGGGCACTGGTCCCGCATCGCTTTGCAGCTGGCGGCTGTAGAGCCAGCCGATGCCGATCAGACTGAAGCCCAGTGCGACGAAGGATCCAATACGCAGCAAGCCTTCCAGGCCCGATGCGTCGAACAAAAACACTTTGGCGACCGCCGCGAGCATGAGCACCAGCGAGGTGATGCGCCAGTCATGGCGCCGCCGACGAATGCCCCACAGAAGAAAACCGATCGCAAGGCCGAGGATCAGGATCGAGCGCAGAATATTCTCGGTCGAGGTTACCCCCGGAGCGACCAGCAAGGTGCCATGGAAGGCGTGGCGCAGCGTGGCCCAGGCAAAGCCCGCGACCAGCACCATCGTGACCAGCGCGATGCCGCGATCGACATTCGGCCATTGGGGGACAAATTCCGCCGCCGACTGGCGCAGGCCGAACCAGGCTAGGGCGAACAGCGGCGCGATCAGGTTGACAACCGGCAGCGCGCCAACCGCCTGCGCGGTCCACAGCGGATTGTGGAGAATGAGACTGTACCAGAAGAGATGCGCCGTGCCTGCCCATTGCAAAGGCCACGCAGCGGCAGCGCGCCCCTGCCGCGCCACCAGAGCGCCACCACCGATAAGCAGCGCATCCCACAGGAGCCGCTGACCAAGGCCCGTTGCGACAAAGTCGCGGCCAAAGGCGGCGGCAAAGCCAGCCCGATAC
>JAAUPH010000391.1 GCA_012035435.1 Sphingopyxis sp.
GATAAGGGGGCGCCATGACGACCACTTCTGTTGATCGCCGCGGGTTTCTGCGGGTGATTCACGTGAAGCAACGCCAGGCAAAGCGGCGCGCGAGCCAGCCGTCGATCCCGTCCGTGAGCCACAGCACCATCCATCCGGCGAACGTGCCCCACGTCGCGTGCCCCTCGTCGAGGATCCACACGAGCACCGGGATCGCGAACAGCAGGGAATAGAAAGCCGCCTTGATCGTGCCGAAAATCAGCGGCACGAGCGACAGCTTCCGCCCTTCGATTTCGACTCCGAGATCGAGCGCGAACCAGTCCTTGTTGGCCGCGGCGACGGCCGTCTTGTACTCGCGGATCACCGAGTCCTTGCCGTTCACCAGCACGAACAGTTCGGCGAGGCTGGCGCGTGCCCAATAGTCCTTGGGCTTGCGTTCCTGCGCGGTAAGACACGCCCACAGCACGCCGCCTTGCAGGTTCGCGAGCGCCGTCTTGAACTCGTCGAGGCCGGTGCCCTTGGGGCGGCCGCGACCGAGCTTTGGTGGCGGTCATGGTTTTTCCTGTCTAAATCAAGATCTTGGTAAACGAAGGTGCCGTGCTTCGCGAAAATCGCCAAGGATAATAAACTGTTCCTGGGGTGAAAAACCAAGGCTTGCAGAGGCATGTGTTGCGAAAATGTCAAAAAATAATAGCTTAACCATACAACCAACTGTTGTAACACCATATATTATCCTCCATCGATGGAGAATAACATCGCGCGTCCAGGCCGTCTTCGACCCGAAGCGAGGCCTTGCTGATTCGCGTCGCCAGCGTTTCGCGGCTGCGCGCGTACGGGTAGTTGGAAGTATCGGCGAGGTCTTGTCTGCGGCAAGGGTGCCAGCGGCGCGTGCGTCCAGAACCTCAATTTGATGGCGGGCTTACCCGAAACAACGGGCCTGCGGCTTTAGTGGACCGTGTCGATCGCGCTGTCGATCGACAAATAGGTTATCAGCCGTTCGATCTGACGCCAGCGCGCGAAATGGATATGATTGCCCAGCGCGCGATATTGTTCGGCGCGTGCGGCCGCCGCAAAGCTGGCTTCCTCACCATGCTGCCGGATGAGCAAGGTCGCATCATGACCGCGCGGCGGTCGGAGAGAAGGGGAGTTTGCAGCATGTCTGATCCATTGCTGTGAAATGAACCCTGCCCCTAAAACGCGGCGATCAAGACTGTCTTCCCGAAGAGGCTGAATGCTTTGGTAAGCATAAAATATCGAGGTGACGTGGAGCGCTCTTTTCACGTCTGCCACTGCCGTGTAGAACGCCCGCATGCGCAAATTTCTTCGGTATCTCGGCATCGCCCTCCTCGTTCTGATCGTCGCGGGCGGCATTACTTTCTATTTCGTCTCACGGCCCAACGTCGCTCGCTTCTCGGATGCAGAGCTGTCGGGGCGCGTGCCCGTGATGGCCGGGGTTCAGCCTGAGAGTTTTCCCACCGTGCGCATTCCGGAAATCACCGGCTTTCCTGCTGGCGCAGCGCCGCGCGCGGCCAAGGGACTGGCTGTAGCGCGCTTTGCCGAAGGGCTTGACAATCCGCGCACCATCCTCGCGCTGCCGAACGGTGATGTGCTTGTCGCCGAAAGCCAGGCCCCTGCCAAGAAGGACAGCGGCGGGATCGAGGACGCCATTGGCAAGCGGTTGATGAGCAAGGCGGGATCGGGCGGTCTGTCGGCGAACCGTATCACGCTGCTGCGCGATGCTGACGGTGACGGAAGGGCAGAGGTGAAACTGCCCTATATCACCGGGCTCAACTCACCCTATGGAATGGCAGTGGTCGGCGACACGCTCTATGTCGCGAACACCGACGCACTGCTGGCCTTTCCTTATGTGGCGGGGGCGAACAGCATCACCGCCAAGCCGCGTAAGATCGCCGATCTGCCTGCCGCCGGCACCAACCGTCACTGGACGAAAAGCCTGATCGCCTCGCCCGATGGGAAGAGCCTGTTTGTCGGGGTCGGCGCCGACAGCAACATCGCCGAGAAAGGCATGGAGCGCGAGGTGAAGCGCGCCGCCATTCTGGAATTCACGCTTTCTGACGGCAAATCGCGGATTTATGGCGCGGGCCTTCGCAATCCGGTCGGCATGGGATTTCACCCCGTTGAAGACACCTTGTGGACCGTCGTCAACGAACGCGACATGCTGGGCAGCGATCTGGTGCCCGATTATCTGACGGCGGTGGATTTCGGCGATTTTTATGGCTGGCCCTGGTATTATTGGGGCGGGTTCGTCGATGCGCGCGTGCCGCTCGACAAGGAAGACCGCCGCCAATATGTCCGCCGTCCCGACTATGCGCTGGGAGCCCACGTCGCGCCGCTGGGGATGAGCTTCGCGCGCGGGCCAGCGCTGGGCGACCGGTTCGCCAACGGTGCCTTCATCGCGCTCCATGGTTCATGGAACCGCGTGCCGGTGTCGGGTTACAGCGTGGTGTTCGTACCGTTCGGCGCGCAGGGCATGCCTGCCGACGTGCTGCCGATCACCGTGCTGGGCGGCTTTGTTTCAACCGATGAGGAAAAAACCCTTGGCCGCCCTGCCGATGCACAGGTGGCAGCGGACGGGTCGCTGCTGGTCGCGGATGATGGAGCGAACATTATCTGGCGGGTGACCAGGGCGGGGTAACACCCGCCCCCGCGTTATACCCGCATCGGCATGAGGACATAAAGCGCCGGGCTCTTCTCGCCTTCACGGATCAGCGTCGGGGCATTGGCGTCGGCCAGGTGCAGTTCAACCGTATCGCCATCGACCTGGCCTAAAATGTCGCCCAGATATTTGGCGTTGAAGCCGATTTCAATGCCGTCGGCACCATAATCCGCGGGCAATTCCTCGGCGGCGGTGCCATTTTCCGGGCTGGTGACCGACAGCGTCACCCGGTCCTTGTCAAGTGTCATCTTCACCGCGCGGGTCTTTTCGCTGGCGATGGTCGATACCCGGTCCACCGCCTGCGCAAAGCCCTTGGGATCGACCTTCAACAGCTTGTCGTTCGCGGTCGGGATGACGCGGCTATAGTCGGGGAAGGTGCCGTCGATCAGTTTCGAGGTCAGGATCGCATTGCCCAGCATGAAGCGGATCTTGGTCGGCGACAGGCTGATCTCGACATTCCCCTCAGCTCATCGAGCAACTTGCGGATTTCGGCGACGCATTTGCGCGGGATGATGACGTCGGGCATCCCATTCGCGCCCTCGGGCTGCGCCACGGTCACGCGCGCG
>JAAUPH010000392.1 GCA_012035435.1 Sphingopyxis sp.
AGCCTTGAGGAACTCGACGGCGGGGCCAGCGAATTCGGCGCTGGCGCTGATCCGCCGCGACGAGATCGGCTGTGCGGAAATCCTCGGCGAGATCCCCGAGGATGTCGCGATGATCGAACGCGCCGCGCGCAAGCTGGTGGGGTGATCCCTAGTCCCTCCCCGTTTGCTTGCGAATGGGGAGGTGGCACCGCGAAGCGGTGACGGAGGGGTCAATCCTGCCCGCGCCGCATACCCCTCCGTCAGCCCTGCGGGCTGCCACCTCCCTATGTCTGCTACGCAGCCGCAGAGAGGAATTGTGTCGCTCAGCGGGTGCCCGCCAGCCACTCCGCCAACGCTGCCCCGGCGCGCTGCGTATAGCCAAGCTTCCGGTCCTTCTTTCGGACGTCCTCGGCAAGCGGCGGAAACAGCCCGAAATTGACGTTCATCGGCTGATAGGTTGCTGCATCCGCCCCGCCGGTGATATGCCCCAGCAGCGCCCCCAGCGCGGTTTCTGGTGGCGGCGAGGGCAGGTTGCGCCCGCCCCACTCCGCCGCCGCAAAACGCGCGGCGATCAACCCGATGGCCGCACTTTCAACATAGCCCTCGCATCCCGTAATCTGCCCGGCAAAGCGGATATGCGGCGCGCTCTTCAGCCGCAGCTGCGCGTCCAGCAACTCAGGCGAGCGAATGAAACTGTTGCGGTGCAGCCCGCCCAGCCGCGCAAACTCCGCATTTTCCAGCCCCGGGATCGTGCGGAACAACCGCACCTGCTCAGCAAGTTTCAGCTTGGTCTGAAAGCCCACCATGTTCCACAGCGTGCCCAGCGCATTGTCCTGCCGCAGCTGGACAACCGCATAGGGCCAACGCCCGGTACGCGGATTGTCGAGCCCGACGCCCTTCATCGGGCCAAAGCGCAATGTTTCAATCCCGCGATCCCCCATCACTTCAATGGGCATACAGCCTTCGAAATAGGGCGTGTCGGTTTCCCACTGCTTGAACTCGGTCTTGTCGCCGCTGCGCAGCCCTTCGACAAAGGCGTGATATTGGTCCTTGTCCATCGGGCAGTTGATATAATCCTTGCCGTCGCCCATCGGCCCGACCTTGTCCCAGCGGCTCGCCATCCAGGCGACATCCATGTCGATGCTGTCGCGGTAGACGATCGGGGCAATCGCGTCGAAAAAAGCCAGCGCATCGCGCCCGGTTGCTGCGCCGATGCTCCCTGCCAGCGCCTCTGCGGTCAGCGGGCCGGTAGCGACAATGGTCAGCCCTTCACTGGGCAGCACATCGATCCGTTCGCGGACGATGCTGACATTGGGGTGCGCCGCAAGCGCGCGCGTCACTTCGTCCGAAAACAAATCGCGATCGACCGCCAGCGCGGATCCTGCGGGCACTTTGGTGGTATCGGCCGCGCGCATGATCAGCGAACCCAGCGTGCGCATCTCGCGGTGGAGCAGGCCGACGGCATTGCTGTCGCCATCGTCCGAGCGGAAACTGTTGGAGCACACCATTTCGGCCAGCCCATCGCCCTGATGCGCCGGGGTCATATCGCCGCCACCGCGCATTTCGGACAGACGCACCTTCACGCCCGCCTCGGCCAGTTGCCACGCGGCTTCTGACCCGGCGAGGCCGCCACCAATGATATGGACATCGTACATCGTCTGTTTACCGTATGTGTTGACAGAGGGCGGCAAGGGGTCCGAAGAGCTTGCCGATGGCCCTTTGCATGATTGGCCGCGCGGCAAAAGGGGGAATGGATATGACGTCAGCAATCCGGATCGACGAACTACGCTCTCCGTGGCTGTGGTGGGCGGCACTTGCCATCGGCATGGGCTATATCGTGCCGGTGGTTATCAACTCCTACGGGCCGGCGATTATCTTGTGGAAGGGCGCAGGTGTTGGCCTGCTGGCGCTATGGGCCGCGGTGAACGCGCAAGACCGCTTCGGTCAGATGTTTGCCGTCGCGCTCGGCTTTTGTGCCATGGGCGACATCTTGATCGAAACGTCGGGGCTAAGCGTTGGCGGAGCGGCGTTTGCGGCAGGCCATTTGATTGCCATCGCGCTTTACCTCCAAAATCCGCGCGCGGCTCCCACCGGCTCGCAGCGCGCGCTGGCCCTGCTGGTGGTACCGCTTTCCTTGGTCATCGCCTGGGCGCTGCTCCAGGGAGACAATATGCTGATTGCCGGCATGGCTTACACCGCCGTCGTTGCAGCCATGGCTGCTGCCGCTTGGGCGAGCAGCTTTCCGCGCTACCGCACCGGCATTGGCGCGATGCTGTTTTTGATTTCGGATCTCGTCATCTTCGCGCGGCTCGGCGGCGCGATCGACAGCGATATCGCCCGTGTGCTGATCTGGCCGCTCTATTTTACGGGGCAGGCGCTGATCGCTTGGGGCGTCGTGACGTCGCTCGCGGCCCGGCGGCGTTAACGCCGCTGCATCCGCTCCCACGCCGTCAACTGCACCGGGACCAGATCGACCATATCCTGCATCACCAGATTGACGTCGATCATGTGCAGCCCCCAATTTTTGGCAATCACCGGGCCAAAGCGCACATCGCCGCCAACGTCATCGATGCGCGCATCATTGGGGTCGCTGTTCAGCCGAACGGTGAGGACATTGGCGCCGTTCACCGTGGCGCATTGGCCTGAATACAGGCCGGGCAGGGCGATGCCGGGGTTGCTCGGCACCTGCAGGCTGTAGGCGTTGCTGCCGGTGGACGTGAACTGCAACGGCACGCGCCGCTGGTCGTTGTTGACGGTGTGCGTGGTCGAGCCCATGCGCACCAGCGAGAAGGCGGTGATGGCTGAGTCGGTGGTCACGGCCATCGATGTGCCGTGCGCGGCTTGCGTCGGTGCGGCGCTGATGACGGGTCGCTACCCAATCCGCAACGCCCGGGGATCGGGCGCGACCCGGGTTGGAGGATGCCGAGATGCTGGCTTCGCAGGACGACGGGGTGGCGGTCGTGACCCAACCCTGGAGCATCGGTCGCCGGATCGCCGTGGCCGCGCTGGCCATGCTGATGCTGATTGCCGTGGCGTTCCAGCGCTCCCTGCCTGACTCACAGGTGGCCGTGAACACAGAGGAACCACAAGTGGTCGCCGTGAATGATCCGATTCGAGTATTGCTCGAACGGCAGCATGATGTTCAGCCCCATTGAGGCTTCGCGCCCGGCCCCGCGGTGCCCCGCCTCCATGATGCCGCTCGCCGCCCCGGTCACAACGAGCCAACTCGCCTCCGCCAT
>JAAUPH010000393.1 GCA_012035435.1 Sphingopyxis sp.
AGCGGGGGCCATAGCTGATCGTGCTGCCCCCCGGTTCGACCATCGGCATTTTGGGCGGCGGCCAGCTGGGGCGGATGCTCGCGCTCGCCGCGGCGCAGCTTGGCTATCGCACCCATATTTATTCGCCCGAAGTGCATAGCGTTGCCGCTGAGGTTGCGGCGCGGCACAGCCAGGCGGCGTGGGATGACGAACCCCGGCTCGCGGCCTTTGCCGCCGACTGCGACGTCGTTACCTATGAATTTGAAAATGTGCCGGTCGATACGGTGCGGTTTCTGTCGGGCCATGTTGCGGTGCGCGCGGGTGCGGGCGCGCTCGATATCGCGCAGGACCGGCTCGCCGAAAAGCGCTTCGTCGCGGACCTTGGCGGCCAGACCGCGCCGTTCGCGCCCGCGCCAGATTATGCCGCGCTCACCGCCGTGCTCACCGCCATCGGCACCCCCGCAATCCTCAAGACCGTGCGCATGGGGTATGACGGCAAGGGGCAGGCGCGGATCATGACCCCCGCCGATACCGACGCGGCATGGGCCGCGATTGGCGGTCATCATGCGGTGCTCGAAGCTTTCGTCACCTTCACGGCCGAATTTTCGGTGATCCTCGTCCGCGGGATCGACGGCGAGACGCGCTTTTGGGACAGCCCGCACAATGTGCATGTGGACGGCATCCTCAGCACCTCGACCCTGCCGCCCCCCGCCATCGTCCTGGCGCAGCAGGATGCCGCGCGCACCATCGCCGCTGCTATCGCCGATGCGCTCGACTATGTCGGCGTGCTAACCTGCGAATTTTTTGCTGCCGCCGAGGCCCGATCTTCAACGAAATGGCCCCGCGCGTGCACAATAGCGGCCATTGGACGATCGAAGGCGCGGTGACGAGCCAGTTCGAAAATCATATCCGCGCGATTGCCGGACTGCCACTGGGCGATACCGCCACGGCGGCATTGCCGGTCACCATGCGCAACCTGATCGGCGCAGATATCAACGCTGCCTCAGCGTTGCTGACCGACGGCGCTGCGCACCTCCACCATTATGGCAAGGCCGAGGTGCGCGAAGGCCGCAAGCTGGGCCATGTCACTTGGGTAGGCACTGTCGCGGCATGAACCATCCCGAAATCACCCTGATCCTCGCGCATGCGGCCAACGGCGTAATCGGCGCCGATGGCAAAATGCCGTGGCATATTCCCGCCGACCTGCGCCGGTTCAAACGGCTGACGATGGACCGGCCGATGGTGATGGGGCGCAAGACGTTCGACAGCTTGCCCGCGCTGCTTGAAGGCCGCAGGCACATCGTGCTGACGCGCGACACGAACTGGGCTGAGGAGGGGACAGAGGTCGCGCACGATGTCGACGCCGCGCTGCGCCTGGCCAACGCGCCGCATGTCATGGTGATCGGCGGGGCAGAGATTTACCGCCTGTTCCTGCCGATTGCCGACCGCATTGAGCTGACCGAAGTTGATCTCGCCCCCCGCGGGCGACGCCCGCATCGACGCGCCCGACCCCGAAGTGTGGGAAGAGATCGCGCGCGAGGAGCATCCGGCCGACGACAAGGGACGCCCGGCGTTCGCCTTTGTGACGCTGGTGCGGCGGGGATGACCCGCCTCGACGGCCACCACCCCATCCCTGAAGCCTTGCGCGGCGGCGTCATTGCGCTGGGCAATTTCGACGGCTTTCACTTGGGCCACCAAGCCGTTGTCGGCCGCGCCGTGCGCCATGCGCAGGACGAAGGCCGCGCGTGCATCGTGGCGACATTCGACCCGCACCCGGTGCGCCATTTCAAGCCCGACGCGCCGCCGTTCAGGCTAACCACGTTGGACCAGCGGCAGGAGTTGTTCGCCGCCGCCGGGGCCGATGCGATGCTTGTCCTCCCCTTCGACGCGGTGCTTGCTGCCACGACGGCAGAGGATTTCATCACCGCGCTGCTGCTCGACCACTATGGCGCGGCGGGCGTGGTGACGGGCGCGGATTTCGTGTTCGGCCAGGGCCGGGGCGGCAATGTTGTGACGCTGGCCGACCACGCCCGCCGCCTCGGCTTTTTTACCGAAATGGTCAGCCCCGTCGATGACGCCGACGAGGTCGTGTCATCAAGCCGCATCCGCGAAGCGTTGCTGGCGGGCGATTGCGCCACCGCCGCGCGCCTGCTCACCCGCCCTTTCACCGTGCGCGGCATTGTTCAACATGGCGACAAGAACGGCCGCAAATTGGGCTATCCGACCGCCAATATCGACATGGGCAGCTATCTGCGTCCGCGCTACGGCATCTATGCCGTCACCGGCCGCTTGCCGGATGGCCGCGTACTGAAAGGTGCGGCGAACCTTGGCATCCGCCCCAGTTTCGACCCGCCCAAGGAATTGCTTGAACCCCATTTCTTCGACTTTGCCGAGGATTTATACGGGCGGGAGATCGACGTCGCCTTCCACGCCTTTATCCGCCCGGAGGCGAAGTTCGCGCACATGGACGCGCTGATCGCGCAAATGGCGCGGGATTGCGATGACGCGCGCGAACGCTTAAGCGCGCTCGCACCATGACCGATCCTAACGCCAAAGAAGCAGCAGATTACAAAGACACCGTCTTTCTGCCGACCACCGACTTTCCGATGAAAGCGGGGTTGCCGCAGAAGGAACCGGCCATCGCCGCGAAGTGGGAAGCGGAGAAGCTGTACAACCGGCTGCGCGATGCGCGGCGGGGCAAGCCCAAGTTCATGTATCACGACGGCCCCCCCTATGCGAACGGGGACATGCATATCGGCCATGCACTGAACCACACCATCAAGGACATGGTGTGCCGCACGCAAAATCTGCTTGGGCGTGACGCGCCCTATGTGCCCGGCTGGGATTGCCACGGCCTGCCCATCGAATGGAAGGTCGAGGAGCAGTATCGCAAGGCCAAGAAGAATAAGGACGAAGTGCCGCTGCTGGAGTTTCGTGCCGAATGCCGCGCCTATGCCCAGCATTGGGTCGATGCACAGCGCAGCCAGCTCAAGCGCCTTGGCATCATGGCTGATTGGGACAATCCCTACCTCACCATGCAGCCCGAGAGCGAGGCGACGATTGTCGCCGAGCTGCTGAAACTCGCCGCCGATGGCCAGCTTTATCGCGGCGCGAAACCGGTGATGTGGTCGCCGGTCGAAAAAAACCGCGCTGGCAGAGGCCGAGGTGGAATATGAGGATATCACTTCGACGCAGATCGATGTGGCGTTTGAGATTGTGGAATCGCCGATTG
>JAAUPH010000394.1 GCA_012035435.1 Sphingopyxis sp.
CATCACCCGCCCCGACGGCTCGCCGGTGGGTCAAATGCTCAACCTCAGCGCCTTTGCTGAGGTGATGCTGGTCCATGAACATGCCTGTGTCGCGGTGAACCCCGACATGCCGCTCGACCGCGCCGCCGTGCTCGGCTGTGCGGTGACGACCGGCGCGGGGGCGATTTTCAACACGTGCAAGGTGACGCCCGGCGAAACCGTTGCAGTGGTCGGCTGCGGCGGGGTTGGGCTCGCGACGATCAACGCGGCCAAGATCGCGGGCGCGGGCCGCATCATTGCTGCCGATCCTGTCCCGGAAAAACGCGCGCTTGCACAAAAACTGGGCGCGACCGATGTGGTCGACCCGATGGACGCCGATGCCGCGGCGCAGATTCAGGCATTGACGAAAGGCGGCGTCGATCATGCCATCGAAGCGGTCGGCCGCCCGGCCTCGGCGCAGCTGGCGGTCAAATCGCTCCGGCGTGGTGGCACGGCGACGATATTGGGCATGATGCCGCTGTCGGAACAAGTGTCGCTAGGTGCGATGGATCTGCTCTCGGGCAAGAAACTCCAAGGCGCGCTGATGGGCGGCAACCGCTTTCCGGTCGATCTCCCGCGCCTCGTTGATTTCTACCTGCGCGGACTGCTCGACCTCGACAGCATCATCGCTGAACGCATCCCGCTGGAGGCGATCAACGACGGGTTCGATAAAATGAAACGGGGCGATAGCGCGCGCAGCGTGATCGTGTTCGCGCAGTGAGCGGGCGTGCATTGCCAATAAATAGGGACAGTCCCTATTTAACGACGGGCGCAATCTCACGCCGCTGTCAGGGCTTTGTGCTAAATAGGGACTGTCCCTATTTATTGGTGGCCCCTGCGCCTTTGGGAAACCGTTTATGACCGACAATCTCGACGCCCAAACCGCTTTCACCGGCACGGTTGAGCCCGAAGGCGCCGACCGGCTCGACGAGGCACGGCTCACTCAATGGATGGCCGAAAATGTGGAGGGTTTCACTGGGCCCATCCACCTCACCAAATTCAAGGGCGGACAGTCGAACCCGACGTACAAGATCGCCGCCGCATCGGGCAATTATGTGCTCCGGCGCAAGCCATTCGGCCCGCTGTTGCCCTCGGCACACGCGGTCGACCGCGAATATCGCGTTCAGGCCGGGGTCGGCAAAACCGGCTTTCCGGTCGCGCATCAATATGGCCTGTGTACCGACGACAGCGTGATCGGCAGCTGGTTCTATGTGATGGGGATGGTCGACGGGCGAACCATCTGGGACGGCGCGATGCCGGGGGCGCAGCCTGCCGAACGCCGCGCAGTTTATACCGCGATGATTGACACGCTGGCCAAGCTCCACAGTGTCGATGTCGATGCGGCGGGCTTTCAGAATTCGGCAAGCCCGGCAATTATTTCGGCCGCCAGGTCGATCGCTGGACCAAACAGTACAAGCTCTCCGAAACCGAGTTGATGCCGCAGATGGAACGGCTGATCACGTTCCTCCCCGCGAGCCTCCCCGAACAGACGCGGACCAGCGTCGTTCACGGCGATTATCGCATCGACAATATGATCTTCGCCCATGACCGGCCCGATGTGCTGGCGGTGCTCGATTGGGAATTGTCGACGCTCGGCGATCCGCTGGCCGACTTCACTTATGTTGCCATGGCTGGGTGACCGAAAATGGGGGGCGTTCGGGGGTAATGGACCTCGACCGGGCCGCGCTGGGCATTCCCGAACTTGATGACGTCGTGGCGCAATATTGCGCGGCGACGAACCGCGACAGCGTCCCCGACATGAATTGGTATTTTGCCTATAATTTCTTCCGCCTCGCGGGGATTATTCAGGGGATCAAGAAACGCGTCATCGACGGCACCGCCTCGTCACAGCACGCGAAGGATATGTCCGCCCGGGTTCAGCCGCTCGCGGCAGCGGCCTGGGCCTTTGCAGAAAAGGCTGGCGCATGACCCTCTTCGACATGACTGGGCAGGTTGCCCTCATCACCGGGTCATCGCGCGGCATCGGCAAGGCGATTGCCGAGGCGATGGCGGCGCAGGGCGCCAAGGTTGTTATCTCCAGCCGCAAACAAGACGCCTGCGACGTTCTTGCCGCCGAACTCAACGCCCGCCACGGCGCGGGGACGGCGATTGCGGTGGCAGCCAGTATTTCGGACAAGGCGGCGCTCGAAAATCTGGTGGTGGAAACACGCGCCGCTTTCGGGCCCATAACCGCGCTCGTCTGCAACGCCGCGTCCAATCCCTATTATGGCCCGTCGCTGAACATCAGCGACGACGCCTTTCGCAAGATTCTGGACAACAATATCCTGTCAAACCACTGGCTGGTCCAGCTGTGCGCGCCCGACATGATCGCGGCAGGGGCGGGGTCGGTGACGATCATCAGCTCGATCGGCGGGCTGAAAGGCTCACCCATCCTCGGTGCCTATTGCATTTCGAAAGCCGCCGATATGCAGCTCGCGCGCAACTATGCCCAGGAGCTGGGGCCGCACAATATCCGCGTCAACTGCATTGCCCCCGGTCTGATCCGCACCGATATGGCGCGCGCCCTTTGGGAAAATCCGGAGACGCTGAAACGTTCGACCGCTGCTGCCTGCCTGGGCCGCATCGGTGAGCCGCACGAGATCGCGGGCGCAGCCGTCTTTCTCGCGTCCCCAGCGGGGGCTTATACAACCGGCCAGACCATCGTCTGCGATGGCGGCGCTACCATTTCGGGAGGGGCATGATGGGACTTTTAACAGGCAAGGTCGCGGTCATTACCGGCGCGGCGAGCGGCATCGGCCGACGCTCGAAGTCGAAGGTTTCTGTTTCCCTCACCTGCGCAGCGAAGCGATCCCGGAATTCCAGCTGGCGATGGCGGTGCCGGAGCACCCGGTGGCGCATCCCGGGCGGCCGGGCGCGGCCGTCCGCATCACCGAGGTCGGCCCGCGGGAGGCCTGCAGAACGAGCGGGCGATCGTCAGCATCGAGACAAGGTCCGCTTCGTCGAGCTGCTCGTCTCGGCGGGCCGCAGTCTCAAGGCGGGCGGCTTCACCACTGGCGGCACCAACTTCGACGCCAAACTGCGCCGCCAGAGCCTTGATGCCGAGGATCTGATCCTTGGCGCATGTCGGCGGCATGGATGCCTGTGCTGCGGGCCGAAAGCCGCTATCAGGCCGTCGCGCTTGCCTTGATGTCCCCCGAATTCCAACGGAGGTGAGAACCATGTCGCA
>JAAUPH010000395.1 GCA_012035435.1 Sphingopyxis sp.
ATCTTCTTTGCTTTCCAACCGCTCGCGCTCAAGCATATTCAGAAAGTCGGTGTTGCCCCCAAAATTCAGTTGGTACGTGCGGTCGAGCCGTACCCCTCGCTCTTTGAACAGCGTTGTCAGTACCCGATGGGTAATGGTTGCCCCCACCTGGCTCTTGATATCGTCGCCGATAATTGGCAGCCGCTTTTCCTCGAAGCGCTTGCGCCAATATTCCTGGCTAGCAATAAAGACCGGCACACAATTAATAAACGCACAGCCAGCATCAAGGATTTGCTCAACATACCATTTGGTTGCCATCTCGCTACCAACCGGCAGATAGCTGACCACCACATCGGTCTTGGTTTCGCGCAAAATGCGCACAATATCGTCGGTGTCGCGCTTGGCCTTTTTGATCACCGTGCTCAGGTATTTGCCGATGCCATCGTGGGTCATGCCCCGCGAAACTGGTACCCCCAAATGGGGGACGCTTGCAAACTTAAAAGTATTGTTGGGGTGGGCGAAAATCGCCTCAGAAAGGTCTGTATCCACCTTGGTATCGGCAATATCGAAGGCCGCCGAAAATTCAACATCGCTCACATGGTAGCCACCTAAAATCACATGCATCAAGCCAGGAATATCCTGATCGGGCTGGGCATCACGGTAATAATGCACGCCCTGCACCAATGATGAGGCACAGTTGCCGACCCCAATAATTGCAACCCGTATCTTCTTACTCACGAGGAAAACCATCCCTTTCTTCAAAATATATAACGCTACGTCGGGTCGTATCGCAATTGGCGATTATACCCCCGATGGGTATGTGGGTCAAGGGTTGGTTATGAAGCGCCCCCTTGACCAGCCTACTTGCTTCGGTGTATTCTGCACAGTACACTATACATCTCTAGCGGCAAGGAAGAACAGTGACGCGTAACGGAAGCGAAGCGCAGGGTGGGGTGCTTGAGGTGTTGCTGTTACGGATTGCCGATGAATTGTATGGCTTGCCCGCAGCCGAGTTGCGCGAAGTGATGCGTTGGCGGCAACCCACTGCGGTGCCAGGTGCCCCGGAAACCATGCCTGCCATTATGCCCAGCGCGGCGCTGTGCTGCCGGTGATCGACCTGTCCCTTCGGCTCGGCTGGCCGCCCACCGAAACTACCCCGCGCAATCCGATCATCGTCACCGTGATCGGCATCGGCCTCAACATTCATCTTTCGGAAGCGCGCGCGCGCAGATCGTGCTGCCGCCCGAACTGTTCGAAGGCCATTATTTCTGCCGGCACGAGGATGAAGGCCTGTTCGTCAATGCGCTGCCGGTGGACAAGCATCCGGCCGTGGCGGCGATGCGCGAAGTGGCGCTGGAAACCAAGACCCACATCCCCTGTTCCTTCTTCGAAAAGGACGGCCATCACCATTACAACAGCCTGGCCATGATCGATGATGGCGGCAACATCATGGGCGTCTATCGCAAGAGCCACATCCCCGATGGGCCGGGCTATGAGGAGAAATTCTATTTCCGCCCCGGCAACAGCGGCTTTAAGGTGTGGAATACCAGAATGGGGGGGTGATCGGCGTCGGCATCTGCTGGGACCAATGGTATCCCGAATGCGCGCGGGTCATGGCGCTGATGGGCGCGGACCTGCTCTTCTATCCCACCGCCATCGGCAGCGAGCCGCACGACCCCGGCCTCGATACCCGGCGGTTATGGCGGCGCGCGATGATCGGCCATGCGGTCAGCAACATCATGCCCGTCGTCGCCGCCAACCGCATCGGCAGTGAGGATGGTCAGCGCTTTTACGGCACCAGCTTCATCTGCGACGAATGGGGCGATGTGGTCGCCGAACTCGGCGATGACGAGGAAGGCGTGATCACCGCGACTCTGGATCTCGACCGCGCCGCAAAAAACCGGGCCGGCATGGGCTTCTTCCGCGATCGCGTCCGGAGCTTTACGGGCGGATCGCCGAGGACCGCTAGAGCGCCTCGTTACCCCCGTCGCCCCTTCGGCCCCTCCATCACCTTGCCCCGAAACCCGCATTCCGCAACCACCGGGCAATGCCAGCATTCCGGGGTTCGCGCCTTGCAGGTGTAGCGGCCCAGCAGGATCAGCTGATTGTGAGCTTCACGCCGGAACGGTCCCGGAACCCGTTTTTCCAGGCCCTTTTCCACTGCCGTCACCGTCTTGCCCGGAGCCAGCGCCGAGCGGTTGCTGACGCGAAAGACATGGGTATCGACCGCAAAAGTCTCCGCGCCGAACGCACAATTCATCACGACATTGGCGGTCTTGCGCCCGACCCCGGGCAACGCCTCGAGAGCGTCACGGTCGGCTGGAACCTCGCCGCCATGGTTGGCGATCAATGCTTCGGACAATGCGATGACATTTTTGGCTTTGGCATTGAACAAGCCGATGGTCTTGATGTGCCCGCGCAACCCCTCTTCGCCCAGCGCGACCATCTGTTCCGGCGTTGCCACCTCGGCAAACAGCGCCCGTGTCGCCTTGTTGACGCCAACGTCCGTCGATTGCGCCGACAGCACCACGGCGACCAGCAACTGATAATGGTTGCCATAGGCCAGCTCGGTTTCAGGGGCCGGGTTCAGCTCCGCCAGCTTGCGGAAAAATTCAAAGCGCCGGTCCTTGTTCATGCCGCCAGACCCAGCACATCCTCCATCGTATAGCGTCCCGCCGATTGCGCGCAAAGCCACAGGGCCGCGCGGACCGCGCCGCGCGCAAAGATCATCCGGTCCTCGGCATGGTGCGACAGGGTCAGCCGCTCGCCCTCGGTGGCGAAGATGACGTCATGGTCCCCGGTGACGCTGCCGCCTCTTAATGAGGCAAAGCCGATGGCGCCCGATGCGCGGGCACCGGTGGCGCCGTCGCGCCCGGGCTCGCTATGCGTGTCAAGCTCGATCCCGCGTGCCGTCGCCGCCGCTTGCCCTAGCAACAGCGCGGTGCCGCTGGGCGCATCGACCTTGTGCCGGTGGTGCATCTCGACAATTTCAATATCCCACTCCGGCCCCAGCCGCGCCGCCGCCTGCCGGACCAGCGCGGCGAGCATGGTAACCCCCAGCGACGTATTCCCTGTTTGCAAGACCGGGACCGATCGCGCCGCTTCATCGATCAACCAGTGATGCCGTTCCTCCAGCCCGGTGGTGCCGATGACCAGAGGGGGTTGACATGCACCACTAGCGGCATCGAGCGCCGCCTCCAAAGCGGCGGGGGAGGAGAAA
>JAAUPH010000396.1 GCA_012035435.1 Sphingopyxis sp.
CAAAGAAAACCATATGACACGCCCATCTGGCCGCGCCCAAGATCAACTTCGCGACATTGAACTTCAAGCCGGCGTCAGCCGTTATGCAGAGGGGTCTTGCTTTGCGAAGTTTGGCAATACCCATGTGTTGGTCACCGCCAGCCTTGAGGAAAAGCCACCTGCATGGTTGCGCGGGCAAGGCAAAGGGTGGGTGACGGCTGAGTATGGCATGTTGCCACGCGCCACCCACACGCGAGGTCGGCGGGAAGCGGCCTCTGGCAAGCAATCGGGCGCACGCAGGAAATCCAGCGCTTGATCGGACGAGGTTTGCGCGCTGTGATTGACTTGCCCGCTTTGGGCGAGCGGCAAATCACACTCGATTGCGAATGTCATTCAAGCCGATGGCGGCACGCGCACCGCTGCATTGACCGGGCGCATGGGTCGCGCTCAAACAATGCCACACTTTACATGAAGGCCGAGGGCCTGATCACCGCTGATCCGATACGGGCACAAGTTGCGGCGGTATCGTGCGGCATTTTTCAAGGCGCACCGGTGTTGGACTTAGATTATCCAGAAGATTCCAACGCGGAAGCTGACGCCAATTTCGTGCTGCTCGGCGATGGGCGGTTGGCAGAAGTGCAGGCGACGGCGGAGGGGGCGCCGTTCGACGAAGAGGGCCTGCTCCGCCTCCTCCGCCTCGCCCGCATCGGTTGCGCGAGATTTCGCGCGCAGCGGACGGCGACGGGGCCGGTAAGCCTTTTTCAATTCGTCATTCCCGCGAAGGCGGAAATCCATCACCCGCTCCGCCCTGATCGCACAGTCCGGTAATGGACCCCCGCTTTCACGGGGGTGACGAGAAAAATGACTAACGAAGGGCAAAACATGCGCAAACTCACCCCCGGAAAGCTGGTCCTCGCCAGCCATAACAAGGGCAAGTTGCGAGAGATTGCCGCGCTGGTTGCGCCATATGGTATGGAGGCGATCAGCGCCGCCGACCTCGGCCTCCCCGAACCCGAAGAGACCGGCACGACCTTTGCCGAAAATGCGCTCATAAAAGCGCGTAGCGCGGCGGCGAGCGGATTTGTCGCTCTGTCCGACGACAGCGGACTTGAGGTCGCGGCACTCGGCGGTCGGCCGGGCGTCTACACCGCTGACTGGGCTGAGCGGCAGTGGTTCGAGGGCGAAGCTGGTCGGGAGTGGGCTGGCCGCGACTGGTATATGGCGATGGGCAAGGTCGAAGGGTTGCTGGCGGAGCAGGGGCCGGATGTGGACCGCAGCGCTTATTTCATCTGCACCCTCGCGCTGGCTTGGCCCGATGGCCATGCCGAGGTGTTTGAGGGGCGCGTGCACGGGAACCTTACCTGGCCGCCGCGCGGGCTTTTGGGATTTGGCTATGATCCGGTGTTTGTGCCGACGGGACGGGCGCAAAGTTTCGCCGAGATTGATCCGGCGGAGAAGCACGCGATGAGCCACCGCGCGGATGCATTTGCGAAGCTGGTGGCCGGGGTGTTTTGACCGAGGCATTCGCCCTTTACATCCATTGGCCTTTTTGTGCGCTGAAATGCCCCTATTGCGATTTTAACAGCCATGTGCGGGAAAATGTCGATCAGGCGGCATGGCAGGACGCCTTGCTCGCCGATCTGCGCTATGAGGCCAAGCTGTTGCCGGGGCGGCGGGTGTCGTCGATTTTCTTTGGTGGGGGGACGCCCAGCCTGATGCCACCAGCCACGGTCGCGGCGCTGATTGCTGAGGCGGAGCGGTTGTGGGGTCTGACCGCGGATTGCGAGATCACATTGGAGGCTAATCCCAATTCGGTGGAGGTCGCCAATTTTGCGGCGCTCGCCGACGCCGGCGTAAACCGGGTTTCGATTGGCGTTCAGAGCTTCGACCGCCAAGCGCTTGTCTTTCTTGGCCGTGCGCATGATGCCGATGAGGCACGGCGGGCGATTGCGACGGCGCAGGCGCATTTTGCGCGGGTCAGTTTTGACCTGATTTATGCGCGGCCCGGCCAGTCGATGGGCGCGTGGGAGGGCGAGCTTAGCGAGGCGTTGGCGTTCGGGACCGACCATTTATCGCTCTATCAGTTAACGATCGAACCGGGGACGCGCTTTGCGACTTTGGCGGCGAATGGCGATCTGCTGATCCCCGATGGCGATGCTGCCGCCGACCTGTTCGAAGCGACCCATGCGATGACGCGCGCGGCCGGACTGCCACGCTACGAAGTGTCGAACCATGCCCGGCCGGGAGTGAGAGCCGCCACAATCTGGCCTATTGGCGCTATGGCGATTATGCTGGCGTTGGGCCGGGCGCGCATGGGCGGCGGCTCGGCCAAGCGACTGAGCGGCACAAGAAGCCAGAGAATTTTCTAAGTGCCGTGGAGCGTAATGGGCATGGGTTGAAGGTGGAGAGCGACCTTGCGCCGATGCAGCGCGCGAATGAGGCGCTGGTGATGGGACTGCGGCTGACCGAGGGCGTCGACCTAGTGCGGGTTGAGGCGATGAGCGGGCTGGGGCGCGGCGCGTTTCTGGATATAGCGGCCGTGGAGCGGTTGGCGCGGCAGGGGCTGGCGGCGGTTGCGGGCGAGCGGTTGCGCATTACCGATGCGGGGATCTTGGTGCTGGACAGTGTATTGGCTGAGGTGGTGCGCGTCATTTAGCTCCTCTCCGTTTGTCCTGAGCTTGTCGAACGACTGTTCTTTCTTCTACCATCGCAGAAGGAAAGAACGGCCCTTCGACAAGCTCGGGGCAGACGGGGTTTAGGGTCAGGACCTATTAAATGCACGTTCGAGGCGTCAAAATGGCGAAGATATCGGAGGGAGATGCCCGCAGTCAGGTAGTGCAAGGGCATTTCGCTGCGAGATCGAAGTCATTTTAATGTCCTTCGGATTTGCCCCATTTTGCGCATGGCAGCGTCGGAAAGCCTTGCGATATCTTCATATCCCTTCGGCTTTCCTCCTAGCCCTGCGCAAAATGGCCTCAAACCCCGAACGCGCATTTAACAGGTGCTGACCCTAATTGACCGAATTGCTCACCAACTGGCGATCGCATCTGACGCATGAACGGCGCCGTTCGGTGCATACGGTGCGGGCTTATGTCGGCGACGGCGGAGCGCTTCTGTCGCATTTCTTGAACAGTATCGCGGCGGTGACGGTTGATGTGACGATGCTGGCCACGGTGGATGCGGCGGATCTCCGCGCGTTTCTGGCCGATCGCCGCGGC
>JAAUPH010000397.1 GCA_012035435.1 Sphingopyxis sp.
GCGCCAATCGCTGGCAAAGGCGACGGCGGCGCGGCGCCGTCGGTCGCTACATCGCGGCGCAGTGTGGTAACCTCAAACGGTCGCCCGTCGCTGACGGCAGTGACCGTCCCATGCGCCAAACCCGTCGGCACCGCTTTGATGCCGACGGCTTCCAGCCGGGCGATAACCTCGGCGGGCAAAAGCGGCGTCGCGATATCAACATCGGACACGGCCAACCCCAATAATGTGTCGCGCACTGCGCCGCCGACAAAGCGCGCCGCACCGCCATCGCTGGTCAGCGCAGCAACCACCTGGATCAATTCCGGCCTGCGTCGCCATTCGGCATCGGGCAGCGCCGTCACGTGCGCCACCCGGTCGGCAACCGCTGTGCCAGATTGACGATGATGCCCGCCGTCACGCCCCAGATCCGTCGCTCGCCCCACATCATGTCATAATAGCCGCGCAGCCGCCCCTGCCAATGAGCCTGATGAAAGCTGAAATTCTGAGGATCAAACAGATGGTGGAACGGCACCTCGAACCATGCCTCGACCTCGTTCGGATCGGGATCAAAATCAAGGTCTGGAGGAATAGCCGCAACAACCGGCGTAATCCGGTAGCCACTGCCGGAATGATAGGGATCACCAATCCCGGCCACGGTCACATCGCGCGGATTGAGCCCAATTTCTTCCTGCGCCTCTCGCAATGCAGCCGCGACAACGTCGACATCATGCGCCTCCACCTTCCCCCCCGGAAAGGCCACCTGCCCAGCATGCGAGCGCAGCCACTGTGGCCGCTGGGTCAATATCACCCCCGGTTCCGGCCGATCGGTGACCGCGATCAGGACTGCGGCCTCGCGCAGCATATTGGGATCGGTTGGCCGGTCATCGTCGTGAATATCGCCTTCCAGCGCCGCCAGCGCGCACCGAAGTTGCTCGGCCAGCGTCATGCCGTCAGCGCGAACCGCTCGCCGTCCGACCAAATAGCCGGAGGATCCTCCCCCTCGGCCAGCGCCAGTTCTGCAATATCGTAATAGAGCGCGCGCGAGAGCCGCGCCTCCAACCCGTTACCGATCGCACCACGAACATGCACGGCGGGACGGGGTTGATCGCTGCTGCCACCGAAACGCAACGGATGCTCCGCCCCCGCCGCCACCACTTCGCCCGTATCAAGCCGGAAAACCAAGCGGCGCTCACACCCCGCGCCTTCGCTGAGCATCTCGACAGCGCGAAAGGGCAGGTCCGCCACTGCAATCCGCTGCTTCTCGTACGGCGTCACCAGCGCATAGCTGCCGTCGGCTTCACGCCGCAAAATGCTCGCGAATAATTTGACAAGAGCGGGGCGGCCGATCTGCCCGCCCTTGTGCCACCAGCTCCGTCGCCCGGATTCCATGAAGCTGTCGCCGCGATCGGGCGGATTCCAACGCTCTACCGGTGGCAGCTTTTGTGCAGCGAGCATCGCGCCGACCTCGGCCAGTGACAGATCGTCGAACCGCTCGGATAAGGTTGAAACAGGGTCAGCCATACACCCGACTTAAGCGCAATCTGCTATGGTGCAAGCACCGGTGCGCTGCGTGGACCGATTTCCCCTGCCCAGGCGGGTACGGCATGATCGCCCGCGTCTGCCGCGAGCAATCGGTGCGGGTCAAACGGTCCCGGTAGCCGCCACCGCCCGGTTGGATCGGCCGAAAAGCCAAAGAAACGCCCGTAATAGTCGGGATCGCCAATCATCATCAGCGCGCCATCGGCAGCACCCGGTGCCGCCGCCATCACCGCATCCATCAGGCAGCGACCAAGGCCCTGTTGTTGATGTCCCGGTAGCACCGCGACTGGTCCCACCATCACGAGGGGGGTGATGGCTCCATTATTGGCGCGATGCACGACCGGCCAGCACTGCACCGTTCCCACAGCCGCACCGCCTACCGACACCGCAAAGCTTAGCGCAGCAATCGGCGTCATCCCTTCGCGCAAGCGATAGGCTGTCCGCCCGCGACGGTCGGTGCCGAACGCAGCGTCCAAAATAGCGTCCACCTGCTCGTCTGCCAGCTTTGCCAGCGGGAATATCTCGACCAATGCCCTGCCTTCCGTTATGCGGCGGCGCCTTAGGGGCTAGCGCGCCCCGGACACAAGCGTTTCACGCACACAGGGAAAGACAAAAAACGTGGCCGACCAATTGTGGCTGGAAGTCGAAGGGCTCGACGTCGATGTCCTCACCGGCGTGTACAGCGAAGAAACCCATTTGCCGCAGCCGCTGAGAATCAGCTTGCGCGCGCGGTTGACTATGGCCGATCAATATGTCCCGGCGACACCGCTCAGCGCCTCAAAAAGCTATATGGACCTCAAGTTCGCGGCGACGGGCGCGCTGCCCAAAGACACCCATTTTGTGCTGATTGAAAGCGTCGCGGATCACATCATGCAAACCATCTTCCTTCAGGACGACAAGGTCGAAGAGATTGAGGTGAAGATCGTCAAGCTCGCCATTGCCGAGGCGGACGAGCAGATCGACGAGTGGCAGTGGGTATCAACCCAATCAAAAAACGAATCATTATCCATCGAAGAAAGAAAAATAATAAACGATTTAGTGCCTGAAGGTTCAGTTGTAAAAGAAGGTGATTATGTTGCTAACTTAGATAAAACAGAAGTAATGAACAAGCTGAACGAGGAATTGCTCAAACAGCAGGCCGAGATGAACCAGAAACTGGCCGAATCCGAGAAGGAGTATCAGGCCAAACGCGCCCAGCTGGAGGAAGATGTTCGCAGCAAGCAGGGCCAGGCGCGCCAGGAAGCCGCCAAGATGCTGGAAGATTCCCGTCAGCGGGCCATGCAGGAACGGGAGAAAATCATCAACGAAGCCGTCGAGACGCGTGAGAAAATGCGCCGCGAAGTGATGGCCGAACACGATCCATTTGTTCGTCTTGACGACTTCGCAAAAATTGGCCATTTAAGAAACGAATGACTTCAAGTTTAAGTTCTGGAAAGTTCTCATGCTTGGCAAACCAATAAACATCCTTAAAAGTGGCAATGTCAATTTGTTCTTTGATTTCGTTGAAAGCACGCTCTTTGAGTTCCAACAGATTAAACTTTCGTGCAACAACAAAGCAACTGAGTGGATCTGTGTGAACTAACAAATAAAGCATTGTTATGTAGCATCTCTCCTAAAGGATTAAAGCATTATAGAGAGAATACTCAAGAAGTTAACTCACCTTCA
>JAAUPH010000398.1 GCA_012035435.1 Sphingopyxis sp.
CGCGTTCTTTCTCGCCGCGGTGGCCGACCTCCGTCCGCGCTCCTGGCGGGAACAGCGTGGTACCTTGCCATGCTCTGCTCGTCCCCGGTCCTGCTGGCAATCAACCGGCCAACAACGATCTCGTGGTGTTTCTGCTTCTCTTCCCAGTCGTGCCGTGCCTGCTTGACCAGCGCCGGTTGGTGCGGCTGTTTCCCGCCTTCCTCCTCGCGGCGGCAACGGGCTTAAAATTTTATCCCGCGGTCGGGGGTCTCGTTTTGCTCGCCGGCTGGAATGCCCGCGAAGTGCGGGTGCGACTGACGATCACCGTCCTGTTGTTGGCGATCGTTGCCATCGGCAAAATCGGGAATAACCGGCACTATCGATCCGTTTGAAAGGGAGACGCAATAAGCGGAGCCCTTTTTTGTCATGTTTCTCCCCCATGAAATAAAAGGTCGATGGCGGCGTGCCTTCGACCGAGCACTCGGTTGTGCCTGAAAATGGCGCGGATTCAGGACAAATAGCGCGCTTGGCGCAGCGCGTTGGCCGCATTCCTGTCCCGATCATCATATGCGGCTTGTTCGGGTTGTGGCTGGCAACCTTCGTTCAGACACTGAGCGATGGTGTCCGCCCGGATCAGGCTTTGAGCAGCGCCGACGTGCTACTCGCGGTGATATTGCATCTGCCCTATCTGATGCTGATGCTGTTCCTGGCCTTTGGCTTTGCTGAGCGGATCGGATATTTCTTTCATGCTCGCGCGCCGTTCGCAGGCGGCAATTTGCCGGACCAGCTCCCCAAAGTCTGTATCCAGCTGCCCATGTTCAACGAAGATGCGGTGGCGTGCCGGATCATCGATGCCGCGGCGGCAATTGATTGGCCGCTGCACCGGCTTGAAATTGAGGTGCTCGACGATTCCACCGACGCGGACACGCAGGCGATGGTGCGCGCGCATTGCGAGGCGCTGGGCCGCCGCTCTGGCATTGCGATCCATTGGATGCACCGCGCCGACCGCAGCGGGTATAAAGCGGGCGCGCTCGAAGCCGGACGGAATGTGACCGACGCCGATTTCATCGCGATTTTCGATGCCGATTTCCTGCCCCCCGCCGATTATCTGCGCCGCGCCATCCCGCATTTTTATGACCCGGCGGGCAAGCCGCTGCTCGATCTGGGGCTGGTGCAAGCGCAGTGGGGGCATCTGAATGATGCTGCATCCCCGCTCACCGCCGCGCAGGCGCTGTGGGTCGATGATCATCACACGCTGCAGCAAAGCTGGCGGTCGGCGGTGCTGGGGTTCGTCAACTTCACCGGCACCGCCGGCGTGTGGCGCGCGCAGGCATTGGAGGACGCGGGCGGCTGGCGCTCGGCCAGTCTGGTCGAAGATTGCGAGATCAGCTTTCGTGCGCTCTTCGCCGGCTATCGCACCAAATTCGTCAAGGAACTGGTGGTCCCTGCTGAACTGCCACAGTCGATTGCGGCCTATCGGTCGCAGCAAAAGCGCTGGACGCAGGGCTGGGCGCAGCTGCAGCGGCTCCACCTTGGTCGGTTGCTGTTCGATTATCGCACCCCGCTGCGCCGCAAGGCGGTACTCACCTATATGATGTGCATCAGTTGGCAATGGCCGCTGTGGTTGACATGGATCATCATTTTCCCGTTTCTCATGTCAAAGGGATTGTCGTTGGCCGCCTATGGCACCACCGCTGGCCTCATCGCCTATCTGGCGCCGCCGCTCGGCTTCGCGCTCTTCTCCGGGATTGTCGCCAACATCGAATCGCGCGCTACCTACACGGACGGTCATGGGAAGCTGCGCAGCGGCGTGGCCGGGCGCTGTGGGCGCATCATACCCTATCTGGTGATCAACGCCGCGATGCTGGCGCATCATGCTGCGCCTTTTTCGAAGGGCTGTTCGGCCCGATGCACACCGAATTTGAGCGCACGCCAAAGACCGCGCAGGTTTCGGGCAGCCAGGTCGCCGCGAAAGCGCAAGCGCTGGCCGCCAAGCCCAAGCGCAAGCTGGTCCGCCCGGGCTATGCACTGGCCGAGGGCGGTTTTGTTGCGGCGCAGGTCGGCTGGATTTCCGCCTTTGTCACCGCCGGGCCGCTGCTCGCGGCGGCGGGGGCGGCATGGCTGACATTGTGCATCGCCGGATACCGGATCGCTCCCTTCGTCGCATCGCATAGTGCCGCACGGCGAGTCCGGATGGGAGAAGGCGCATGAACTATCGCCGCACTATGTTTGCCGTCGCCGCCATCGCCCTTGCCAATGTTCCGACCATTGCCATTGCCGCCGACGCCGACAGCAGCGTCGCCGCAGCCCGCGTTGCGGCGCGTGAGAATCGCCATGCCGATGCGATCGCAGCGTTCCGCGAAGCCATTGCATTGGCGCCCGAACGGCGCGGCGAGTGGCTGGTGGAACTTGCCGATCAGCTAACATGGTCGCAGCAACTGGGTGCCGCGATCACGACCTATCGCGAGGCGCTGGCCGGCGGCGATGCGGCTGCTCGCCGGGGTCTGGCGCGGGCCCTGTCATGGGCGGGACAGCATGACGCGGCGGTGCGCGAATATGACCAGCTGCTGGCGCTGTCCCCGCAGGACCGCGACGTGGCGCTGGCGCGCATTGCAGCGCCGGGCGGTCCGAACCTGGTGATATTCGGCCACTCCCACGTGGCGGGACTGACTCGCGCGCCGAATGGTGGAGTGTACGCCAATCCGGGCGGGTGGGGCGACGTGCCGCGCTATCTCGCGATCACGGCGTCGCGGATCGAACTGCGTGAGCAGTTGCCGTCAGGCGAAGATCGTTGTCTCGACCTGGTCGAGTACGGGTCCGATGAAGCGCTGGCGACACGCCGGAAGGCGTCGGGCGCATCGGTCGCGACGAATCGGTGCACCCCGGCGCGCCGCGCAATGACCTCTCGATTTGCGCTCACGCAGACACTCCTGAAGTGCACGCGCGGTTTCGGCCGCAGAATCCACCAGTGTGACGCCGCTGCCCATGGTCGTGCCCGAAGGTTGGGGCAAACCGTCGCTGGGCATCTTCGAGCTGCCGGGCGCGCGAGCTTGGCTCGATACCGGGCCTTTCGTCACGCTGTCGGGCTACGGTCAGGGCAGCAAAGACGCGACGAGTCGCGACTACGGCACCGTCGAGGTTGCTTTCACTTCGAGGAGCGAGGGCGCCCGCCGATGCAACGGCGTCTATCCCGACAACGT
>JAAUPH010000399.1 GCA_012035435.1 Sphingopyxis sp.
TTGCGTCGCTTGCAGGCTTGTCGCCATTTCACTTCGCGCGGGCTTTCAAGCAGACGATCGGGGTTCCGCCGCATCGCTATCAGCTTAACGCGCGCATCGCGAAGGCTAAGGCGCTGCTCGAGGTTAGCGACGCGACTGTCACAACTATCGCCTTCGAAGTTGGCTACGAAAGCTCACAGGCGCTGGCGCGTGTCTTTCGCAGGGAAGTCGGGATCAGCCCAAGCAATTACCGCAGGCAATACCGGCAATGAGCGCGGTTCGCCAACACTCTGACACAGGCCTATTATCCTATGATGTCGCTCGGTGGAGCAACTGGGTGCCGGATCAGACCAATCTGATTGTCCAATCGGAAATGAGCTGTCTTTTGCAGCGCACACCCATCGGCGCCAAAAAGGCGACCGAGGCGAATGTACCACCGATCAGCACGCACCACATCCTTTTGTTCTGGACGCGCGGTGCCACAAAAATGAATTTTCAATTGGAAGAACGGCGGCAACGCATCAACCTTAAACCGTGGGATGGTATCTATATGCCACCAGGTTGCCCGAGTTGGTGGGACAACGGACCTGAATGCCTCGAAGGCATATTTCATATTCATTTGGCAAACGAATTGGTTGAAGAGGCCACGTCGTCAAACATAAATGGCCGAACGTTGGCGACTGTGATCGAAAATGAGCACGTAATCCAACTGGCGCGTATGGTCCTAGCCTGCAGTGAGATCGAGCCCTCACCGCCAAAGTTGGTGTGGGACAGCTACGCCCTTCTGATCTCGCATCATCTCTTCAAATCCAAGACGCTGCTTCTGGAAAGATTCCGCGGTGGTCTTGCTCCATGGCAGCTTAGGCGCACGACGGACTTTCTGATCGAGAATGCTCACCTCAATGTCGGCATCTCACAATTGGCATCGCTGGTCGGACTCTCACCGTTCCATTTCGCAAGAGCGTTCAAACAGTCGACCGGTGTGCCGCCGCACCGCTATCAGTTGAACGTTCGCATTACCAAGGCGAAGGCGCTACTTGAACTGACAGATGCCCCTGTCACCAGCATCGCTTTCGACGTTGGCTATGAAAGCTCCCAGGCGCTTGCCCGATTGTTCCGCCGCGAGGTTGGCGTCAGCCCAAGTGAATATCGTCGACAATTCGTGCGGTAGTGCAAGACCCGCAAACTTGGTATCTTCGCAGCAATCGCCGAACCGCGCGAACCCTTCGAAGGGTTAGATATTGCAGTTAGACTTTGAACATTCGTGAAAGGTCATAACCCGTGGCAAGGACAGCCCGTATCGCCCGATTTCCAGCGGCCGCGCTGAAGTTGCTGCTTGTGACACGGCCATTCCCCGCGTCGCTTTGGGAGGCTGCCACAAGCCCATCGCTTTATGTCCGGATTGGTAACGGGTCTGCACTGAGTGGCCAAGCTGCCAGCTTGGATGCGCTGCGAGCATTCCTGCATTGCACCGAGGCTTTCGCCTGCGGCTTTTGCGAGATGTGGTCCGTCAAGGAGGCAATCTTTGTCGAGACAGAGCTCGAATTCCGCCAGCCAGACGGGGTTCCGCGCCGCATTCCTTGCTCAGTGATCGCGCGAACGACCCACGGCGTCGTGCATGATCTGCGGTTTCATCTCGATCCTTCACCGCTCCCCGGCTTTCAAAGCCCCTCGATCCACTGACAATCGCCGCAAGAACGGTCCGCTGGCCGCAAGGCTTGGGCCGCGGGCCGGGCCCCGCATTGCCATAACCGCATCCGTTTCCGGATGGCCGACACTATCGGTCGGCGCGAACAGCATGGAGGCAACTGGCGTGGGGATCGGGATTATTGGTGCCGGGAATATCGTTTCATCGCTCCCGCGGCGCTGGAGCAAGGCGGGGCACAATGTATCCCTCGCTTCCTGCGGAATGCTGTTGGGATCAGCGCATTGGCGCAAGAACCCGGACCCATCGCCTCAGTTGCTTCGCCTGACGTGTCCGGACTGTTTCCCAAGTCCGGCCTGTTGGTCCTTCAGCCGCAGACCGGCAAGCTCTCTTCCTACCCTGCTGACAAGGAACCCAGTCTATGGTCACGGCAACTCCCGCTCCCGGCAAAGGCCTGCTTTCGCCGGAGGATCACACCCTTATCCTGATCGACCACCAGTCGCAGATGGCTTTCGCGACCAAGTCCATTGATGCCGTAACGCTGCGCAACAATGCGGCGCTGGCGGCGCATTCGGCGCGGGTGTTCGGTGTTTCGACCATCCTGACCACGGTCGCTGAAAAGTCTTTCTCCGGTCCGATTTTCAAAGAGATCAAGGACGCGCTGCCTGACGTTGAGGTGACAGACCGGACCACAATGAACACCTGGGAAGACGCCAACATTGCGGACCGTGTCAACGCCATCGGTAAAGACCGGATTGTGCTCGGCGGGTTGTGGACCAGCGTTTGCATCGTAGGGCCCGCGCTGTCCGCGCTCGATCAGGGGTTTGAGGTTTACGTCATTGCCGATGCATGCGGCGACGTTTCGTCTGAGGCGCATGAGCGTGCGATGGAGCGGATGGTGCAAGCGGGAGCGCGGCCGATGACCGCGCTCCAATACCTGCTTGAGCTTCAACGCGATTGGGCGCGGGGCGAGACCTATGACGCCGTCGTCGATGTCGCGAAAGACCTTGGCGGTGCCTATGGCCTTGGCCTGATCTACGCCAAAACGATGCTTGGTGAACATGCTTCCGAGGCCAGCGCGGGCGCCCGGGTCGCCGTCTGAGCGCGGCTGCGGGCCGGTCGCCTGATCCCCTCCCCCAAATAGGCGGCCGGCCTGCAATTGTGTGATGCAAATCGGGATCCGAACCTATGAAGATGTATGTGATCGCTCTGGGTGCCGGCCTACTTGTCGGCGTCATATACGGCCTGCTCAACGTGAGGTCGCCAGCGCCGCCGATTGTTGCCCTCGTTGGCTTGCTGGGCATTCTGGTCGGCGAGCAGACAGTCCCGATCGCAAAGCGGCTGTTCGCAGGCCAAACGGTCGGCCGGGCCGAAGTCGTGGCGCAATGTGCAGAGCCGGTGTTCGGCCAATTGCCACAGACGCCGCGCGCTGAGACCGACGCATGAGCCGCTTTACCCGCCGCGAGACCAGTGCAGGCATAGCGGCATTGGGCCTGCTGACCTTTTCGAGAGATCCAGCCATGAGCCACCCGACGCCGCCC
>JAAUPH010000400.1 GCA_012035435.1 Sphingopyxis sp.
GCTTGTAGCCGAATTTCTTTTGCATTTCTTCGGGAATCTGGAATCGGCGAAATGCTTCGATCTGCCATTGAGGCGAGCCATACCAAATCGAGTCTGTCCCCCAGAGCACGTGATCGACATCGAACGCGTCGATGATCTGCCCCAGTACATGAGCACAGACTGCAGGATGGGTTGTGACGAGCTGCGCGAAGGTCGTCGCGCAGCAGACGTCCTGTTCTTCGGAGAGGCTCAGGTTCAATCGCGACTCGCTAGGCGCGCAGGATCTGCGCGCCATCGAGGTCGCCCTGTTGGCCCAGATCCAGCTGCTGGCGCGGGCAAGGTCGGCTTCGACGAGATCGACAAGAAGCTGCACGGTCTGCAGCGCTCGAACCTCCTCATCCTCGCCGCCCGCCCCGGCATGGGGAAGACGAGCCTCGCCCTCGGCCTGGCGAAGAACGTCGCCACCGGCACCGGCGAACTCATATAGTGATTGCGTCCGGTCGCCGGATCGATGCGGATGCGGGCATCGCCGCCCTCAGTCAGCAATCGCGCGGCGAGCGCCGCAAGTTCACTGTCGGCTGGCGCAGGGTCGATCATGGGCCGATGCATTCCCTCAAGCTTTGCGGCCAGACTGGTTCTTGCCACATTTGCCGCCTATAGGGCCGCGCATCCCATTCGCACAGACCCGACGGACCATTGCTCCCGTGACCATCACTATCGCCCCGACCCGCATCCCCGAGGAGGCCAAGCGCCGCCTGACCCTGTTGTTCATTGCCAAACATGCGCTGGGCGACGGGTCGCTGCATGCCGAGGATGGCAATCATGCGGTCTATCATCATGAGGTCCGCACCATCCTCGAAAGGCTCGGCATCGGGCTGAAGGTCGCCAACAGCTATGACGCGCTGTTCGCCAAGCCCGAGGGTGTCGATTTTGTGTTTCCGCTGCTCAATCGCGGCGGCTTTCTCAATTCGGAAATGATGCTGCCCCTGCTCTGCACGCGGCTGGGCCTGCCCTATATCGGCGCAACCCCGATCCTGCGCGGGCTGTCCGATGACAAGCATCTGACCAAGCTGGAGACTGAGAGCTGCGGTGTGCCGACCGCGCCATGGGCGATTTTCCGCCGGGGCGCACCCGTCGATGTCGCCACCTGTCCGCCCGCCGCGCGATGGGTGATCAAGCCCAACGCATCGTCGGCGAGTTGGGGCGTTCAGGATGCGGTCGACGCCGCCGGTCTCGAAACCGCGATAGCCTCGATCCACGCCGACGGCCATGACGCCATCGTCGAACCCTTCCTCAACGGCAGCGATGTCGAAGTGCCGGTGATCACCATCAAAGGCAAGCCGACGATCATGCCATGATGCAGTTCCTGCAAGCCGACCCGGAGCATCTCAGAACCTATTTTGAGAAGCGCGATCTGGTCGACCGGTCGAACAAATACAGCCTCGTCGAATATGCACGGTCGGACATGGCGGCGCGGATTGCCGCAATGACCGAGTCGCTGATCGGCGTATTCCAGCCGTTCGATTATGGCCGGTTCGAGTTTCGCGTCGATGACGAGAGCGGCGACATCCAGTTCCTCGAAGTCAACCTCAACTGCAATCTGTGGTCGGAAAAAGTGTTTGGCCGGTCCGCGCTGCTCGCCGGGATGACGCCGCGCGCATTCATGCGCCGCCACGTAGTCCAGAACCTCTGGGGGCGCCATGATTAACCGCCACGAGAACGACAATTGGCCGTCCACCGTGCACGAGCCCCAGCGCGAGCGCGCCCAGACCGAGCACATCAGGTACGCGCTCCGGTTGAAGCGCCCGCTGATCGCGCCGATTGTCGGTCGCGACGGCGAAACCTCACGCGGGGTAGCGGTTCCTGGCGCCATAGGCCAGGGGTCGTTCCGGTGTCCGGACCTTCCGGATCACATCGCCCCGCGGCGGCTCAACCGGACGTCAAGGAAACTCGAACAATGTCGCTTCCGACTTTCAACATGCGCCAGCTCCTGGAAGCGGGCGTTCACTTCGGCCATCACACGCGCCGCTGGAATCCCAAGTTTTCGCGCGGCTCAACGCAATCAGAATTTGTGATCATCACTTCAGGCGCATGACGATAAAGCCATGCCGCCAATTCGCCACTGGTGATACCTCAAAGGGCAAACCCCGCAAGGTCCCCAATTCACAGGCCACATAATTGGGGTGGCCCACTTGCGCGGCCAGTTGCGCTGACAATGTATAGCCTTGAACCACATCATAATAACTCAGAACATTCGCCAATTGTGCACCAAGAGCGGGGTCAAGCAGGGCGTGTTTGGGAAATCCGTCTGGCACAGCAAACGTCTGGGCTTGCGGACGGGCCAAATGTGCGCACAAGCGGGACAATAAAGTCAGTGGTGCGCGCAAGCCCCGCGCGAGGGGATGTCCAGATGCCAACACAAATCTGGAGCCATCATCACCAAAATCATCAATCGCACGGCGCGTGGCGAGCTTAAGATTAAATTGAGCCGCGGCGAACTTCGTAGGCTGCCTCTCGCCTTGAATCTGCGCCAGTGCCGACAAAGCCTGAACAAACGGGCCCTGCACGAACCATTGCGGGCGGGTAAAACCGTCCAAGTCAACATCGCGCCAAATGGGCTTAAACTGGTCGTTGAAGCGGGCCTCAAACTTGGCTTCTTGCCACTCTGGCGTGGCCATGATGTGATAAAAATCCGGATCAAAGACGTGCGCCTCTATGCCCAGCCTCCGCATAATCTTGGCGTTCACATAAGCATAATTCGCCACATTGCCCAGATGCAAAATCCGCAAAGGTCGACCCAGATGGCGCGTCATTGCGTCGATTTTTGTGCCAACATTATTGGCAACGGTTCAGGCGGCTCTGTCAACGTGTTGCGCCTTGGCCCGTGGGTTGCGCATCGGATTCTGGCACAGGATTTGTGGCAACAGGTGCGGCTTCAATATGCCTTAAGGTGCCAATGATTGGGCCTTTCTCCATTTGAACTTGGTTGTCCGCGCCAATTTGAAGCCAAAGGCCCCAAACCACCCCAACCCGCTGGGATGGCGGTGGACCGGGATATTTCCCCAAAGTGGTTTGAAACCCATCCCCTTGCGGCAGAGCCTGATTGGGCCCCAATGCCACCCAACGCCTTGTCGCGGCTTCCCAGCTCAACACGTAAGTTTGGCCACATATCAACGACCCAATG
>JAAUPH010000401.1 GCA_012035435.1 Sphingopyxis sp.
GCAGCAGAGCGCTGGCCAGCGCGGTCGTCGCCAGAACGGCAGCACTGCCGACGGGCAAGCGTCGGTTGGCGAAACGGGCCGCAGCGCTGATCATATTTGTCCCCCCTTTGCCCGTTTCCGGGCGCCGCAATTCATATCGCCATGGTCTCTGCCAAAGGGCAGTATGGCGTTGGAGCGACCCAAAAGGGTGTCCGGCCCTGCGCTGGCGGCAATGGTCCGGCAAGGCCCTCAGGCTAGCAGAGCCAAAGGCCGCGTTCAATCACAAGTGATGGCCCTAGCGCCCTGCTGCCGCTTCATTTTCGGCCATGGCATCGACCAGCCGGTCAAGCTGTGCCGTGCATCCGCGCTCATGCAGTTTTGCGGCAATCTCGTCCGTCGTTGCGGGCACGCTGTCCAGCCGCTCAAAGCGGATTGTGACGGGCGCAGTCTGGCCCGCCCCGGTCACCTGATAGCTGGCACCGGTCGTCACCGGCTGCGTTGCCGTCGGCCACAATTTATAGGCGCTGTTGGCGGAGTATTCGAGCGTCACCGCGGTGCCCTGTTTGCCAGCAGGGGCGACCTTGGCGCTTTGCACGGCGCTATCGTCCGTGCGCCAGATCAGCAGCGTCGCCGGTCGGCCACACAGAAATTGCCGCCCTTGCGCGCATCGATCAGCCACACATTGGGCGGACGAATGTCGGAGGTTACAATGCCATCGCCGCGTGTTGCCCCGCCGCGGCGGCGTGGGACGCCGTTGCGCGAGATCATCTGTGCCATCGTCGTACTGATCGTAGTGCTCGCTGCGGTCGTGCCGGACGCGCTATAGGTCCCGGGCTTGGCCAGCGTGCGGGTGGTGCCGCTGGACAACAGCACGACGCGGTCCCCGGCAACCAGTGTGACCTCTTCGTTCGCGGCGAGTTTCTTGCCCACCCGGATATTTGGCGGCCGATGGCCCCGTCGAGCGGACAACCATCGACTGGGCCAGCGCGGCGGTAGAAACGCCAGCGGCCGTGATGGCCAGCATGGCAGCGATCATCCGGGTGCTATGAAAGGACATAGGATTCTCCATTTCCGGTCTGCTCCAAACGCTCTAGCAGGACCATGATGGCTGGTTCCTGACTCATTTTTTCCCGTATCGCTGTGGCACGGATCACAAAGCCATTTTTATCGCCTGCAGCATGGGCGGCGACCATATCGGCGATCTCTTGCCGCGCCTCGGCAGACAAATCGGGTCGCGGTTCGAAAATATCGACAGGCTGGCTGCGCCCGCGCAGTGTGATGCGGCCCATTGGAACCAGATCATCGCGTCCGCTGCGCTCCGCCACCTCGCGGCTGAACAGCACATTGGTGCCCAGCGGCTTGCTCGCCGCTTCGAGCCGTGCGGCGGTGTTCATGCTGTCGCCCAGCGCAGTATATTGGATGCGCCCCTCGCCACCGAAATTGCCGACAATAGCATCGCCGACGTGCAGTCCGACGCGGGTCTTGCCAATGGGCGGCACCCCTTCGGCCATGGCGCGGCGGAAAATTTCGCCCGCGGCATACATGGTATAGGCGGCATTGGCGGCGTTGGCGGCATCGTCGGGGCGGCTGATCGGCGCGCCCCAAAAGGCGACGACGGCATCGCCGACAAATTTGTCGATGGTGCCACCATGGGCCAGCACGACCTCGCTCAATCGGTCGAGATAGGCGTTAAGCAGCCGCGCAACCGTTTCGGGTGTGACCGCGTGGCTGAGCTTTGTGAAGCCTTCAAGGTCGGAGAAAACACAGTAAATCTCGCGCTTTTCGCCGTGCAGCGCAAGCCGTTCGGGATCGCGCAGGATTTCGGTCGCAATGTCGCGAGGCAGATATTTGCCCAGTGCCGACTGCGCAAAGGCGCGTTCATGCGCGCCCACGGTGCGCGCGGCGGACCCTGCGGCAGCAAAGGCGAACAGCCAGCCCAGCGCCCAGCCAAAGGCGGGTAGGTCCAAAGTGTCGGTGCCATGACCCTGCAGCCAGAAGGGCAGGGCAAAGAAAGCCGCAAGTTGCCCGGCCATGACAATCGACACCGCCCACGCACGGGCGTCGATCAACGCTGTCAAGGCCCCTGCGATGACGATCAATATGGCTGCGGCCCACAGCGCCGACGACGACAGCGGGCGCGGCCAATCGCCCTCCAATTGCTGTTTCAGCATATGCGCGTGGATTTTCATGCCGAACATGGTGTTGCGCTCACCGCTGATGTCGGGAAGCCGGGACAAGGGCGTTTCAAACTGATCATCGCCGATGATGTTGCCGCCGATCAGGACATAGCGGCCCTTGATCGCTGTTCCCAACGCCGCAATGGTTTCGGCGTCCATCGGGCCGCCGAAATTGTCGATCGTCATTTCCGAAAAGACCGGAACCTCTTCCTCGGCATTGGCCCGTAGCGGGCGATGATAGCGAATGCCGCCCCGAAAATTGCGCTGTTCGGCCTCGACCGGCGCCATCGCGTTGGCGAGCAGCGGCGGCAGTCCGGTGGGGCGATCGGGCCAGCGCCGCATCCGGCTATCCTCATCGGGGACAAAGCGCACACTAGCGGGGCGCGTCGTCGCGGTGGAGACTGCCATCATATAATTCCGCAATATCTCCTGCTGCTCAAACTGGATGGTATTGGGGTTGGTGTCCTGTTCGAGATAGGCGAGCCATGTCGGCGTTTTCATAGCGCGCAGCTGTGCCTGCAGCGCGGGGTCTTCCGGCCGGGGGGAATCGAACAATATGTCGATGCCAATAGCTTTGGCGCCCATCTGGTCGAGATTGGCGAGCGCGCGGGTCAGGATCGCGCGATCGACCGGCGATCTTATGCCCGTATTGAGCAGCGTTTCATCGACATAGGTGACCATGACGATCCGCTCATCCTGATCGACAATCGGCGCCATCAGCGCGGCGCGGGCGTCATAGAGCGCCCGTTCGGCATCATTGAGCAGCGGAATGCTGCCGCGCAATCGGACACTTCGAACCAGTAGATCGCCACGCGATCCACAGTGGTCGCCTCCGGCAGGGCGTACTCCACCCACGCCGTGCCGCCGCGCATGCGCCTCATGACACACGCTCCACCAGCGCGGCGAGGGTCGCCTGCGGCATCTGCCCGAGCACGGGCGCGAGCAGCAGCATGGTGACGAGCGGCCGGGTACGGCTCGGGATGACGTCGCGGAGGGGAATCAC
>JAAUPH010000013.1 GCA_012035435.1 Sphingopyxis sp.
CGACAAGGTGATCCTATGAACACACAGCCACGGGCAAAACGCGGGCAACATCTGGTGCGGGCAGACGGCGGTCTGGCCGCAGGCGGGTTTTTGCAAGGGTGCTGGCCAAAGCCCCGGCGGCGTGGTTCCACCGCCAGCTTGATCGTGTTGATGCGGGCCTAGATCAAGGAGCGCTTGAAGCGCATTTGCCCGATGGCACGGTGCGCATATTGGGCGGACGTGGCGACGGGCCAATGGCGGTCGTCCATCTGGCGCGGTGGACGGCGCTGGTGCGGCTTGCGCTGTCGGGCTCGGTTGGATGGTATGTGGCATGGGACCTTGGCGAATGGTCAAGCCCCGATCCGGTGCCGCTTTTTGATCTGTTCATGCGCAATGCGGCGACTTTGGGAGGCGCTGCCCGGGCGAAAGGTCCTTGGCGGGCTCTGAACATGTTGCGGCACGCGCTCCGCCGCAATGACCGGGCAGGATCGCGCCGCAATATTTTGGCCCACTATGATCTGGGAAATGATTTCTACGCGCGCTGGCTCGACGAAACGATGACCTATTCCAGCGCCCGTTTTGTCACGCCCGACATGAGCCTGGCGGATGCCCAGATCGCCAAGATCGACTTGGCGCTCGACCGGCTGCGACTACATTCGGGAAGCCGGTTGCTGGAGGTTGGCTGCGGCTGGGGCAGTCTGTCGGCGCGCGCGATTGAGCGTCACGATGCGGTTGTTCAGGCAATCACTCTGTCGCCTGAACAGGCGCGGGTTGCGGCGGGACGGTTGGCGGCACTTGATCCGGGCGGCAAGTCGCGGGTTAGCATCACTGATTACCGAGACGTGACCGGCCAGTATGACGCCATTGCCAGCATCGAAATGGTCGAAGCGGTGGGCCGCCATTATTGGCCCGCTTATCTTGATACTCTGGCGCGGCTGCTGCGCCCCGACGGGCGGGCGGCGATCCAGTTCATCGCGATCCGCGACGATCTGTTCGAAGCCTATGCTGCCGGCCGCGACTTCATCCAAACCTTTATCTTCCCCGGCGGCTGCTTGCTTGGCGAGAGCGAGTTTCGCGGGTTGGCCGAGGCGCGAGGCTTTGTGTGGGAGAAAGCTGAACATTTCGGCGAAGATTACGCCGAAACGCTGCGGCAATGGCGTGAGCGCTTTGACGCTGTTGCCGCGGCTGGTCAGCTTCCGCCTGGTTTCGATGAGCGGTTCGTGCGGCTGTGGCGCTATTATTTGCAATATTGTGAGGGCGGCTTTCGGGGTGGCGGCATTACCGTCGCTCAGGTGACGCTGGTTAAGGAATAGCAGGGGGAGGGTATCGATGCGCAAGTGGCTCTTGGGGGGCTTGGCGGTCATTGTTGTTGGTGCGGCCGCCTTTTGGTTTGGCACGGACAAGGACACGCGCAACCTCATCGCCCACATGCCGACGGACCGCAACGTGCTGTTTTGGTCCGTGCCGCAGCGCGATGCGGCGTTTCGCGCGCTCGACGCCTTGCCCGTCCTAGCCAAAGCTTCGACGATCAAGGCCGGGGCCCGTCTCATCGCTGCCAAAGGGCGCGCCGCTGAGCGCCGATCTCAATATTGATGCCTTTATGGCGAAGCAGCGGACGGCGGCGCTGGTGATCGTCCACAATGGCAAGCTCCGCGAGGAGCGTTATGGTCTGGATTTCGACGCGAACGGCAAGTGGACCAGCTTTTCGGTTGCGAAATCGCTTACGTCCACGATGGTTGGCGCGGCAGTGCGTGATGGCTTTATCCGCAGTCTGGAAGACAAGGTCACGCTGTACATCCCCGGGCTTAAGGGTTCGGCTTATGATGAGGTGTCCGTTCGCCAGCTGTTGACCATGACATCGGGGGTCAAATGGAACGAGGATTACACCGATCCAAAGTCGGATGTGGCCATGTTCAATGAGCACACGGCTCCGCCGGGAGTCGATGTGACCGTCAGCTATATGCGCACATTGCCGCGCGAAGCGCCGGCGGGCAGCAAATGGGTTTACAAGACCGGCGAGACCAACCTGATCGGGGTGCTGGTTTCCAGCGCGACCAAAAAGCCGCTGGCCCAATATTTGAGCGAGAAACTGTGGGTGCCGTTCGGGATGGAACAGGATGCCACTTGGTTGCTGGGATCGACGGAGCATGAAATCAGCGGTTGCTGCATTCAGGCTGCGACGCGGGACATGGCGCGTTTTGGGCTGTTCATCATAGGCGGTGGCATGGCGGGTGGAAAGCCAGTTCTGCCTGACAGCTGGATCGCAGAGGCAACGACGAAACAGGCCGACATCGGAGCGCCGGGGCGCGGTTATGGTTATCAATGGTGGACCAACGACGATGGCAGCTTTGCCGCGCAGGGCATTTTCGGCCAGGGCATTTTTATCGATCCGAAGCGCCAGCTCGTCATTGCAACAAATGGCAATTGGCCAACGGCGACCGATCCCGATGGCGTGGGGGCCGAAAGAGAACGCTTTTACAAGGCGGTACAGACGGCAGTTGACGCGGAATGATGGCTTAGACGGTGACCTGTGCCGTCCGTCCGGCGAGCCACGCTGCTACCATCGGCAGCGCAAAGGCTAGAGCGACCATCCACCAGGCTTCGCCGAGCGACAGCGCACGCGTTACACCCGCGCCAAAGACTGCGCCGCCGACAATCCAAGCCGTCGCCGGCACGCCCGATGCCCGCGCCGCCAGCCAGCCGCCAGCAAAGGCGCCGATCAACCAACCGACGAGCAGTGACAGCGTGTTGATCAGCGGAATCTGAATCTCGAGCGCTGCGGGGTCCGCTGCGTCGGGCATCGCGACAACCGGGTCGATCACGTTGCCAACATATTGCGCCAGATAAATGAGCGCAAAGGCCAGCAATATGCCCGCGATTGTGGCTAATCCGCTTCGGATCAGGCTGGGTTGCATCACATATGTCCGCTTGTTGGTTGAAACTCGAGGCGTCAGCCTAGCAGCACAACTGCCAAAAAGCAGTTAAGTACCCTGCTTGGACAGCGCAAGGAAGGCGGTGCTGTCAAAACCGGCGACACACATGTCGGTGATCGCACGGCCGACCACCGCAGGTTCCTTGACCGTGGCGGCGTCCTCGCCAGGAAAAGCGCGTGCACGCATTTGGGTACGAGTCGCGCCCGGGTCGACGATGGCGGTGCGCACGGTCGAGATGTTCGCCATTTCTTCGCCATAGCTGGTCACGAGCACCTCGAGCGCAGCCTTGGAGGCCGCGTAGGCTCCCCAATAGGCCCGCGGACTGCGCGCGACTGAAGAGGTAAGGGCAACCAGCTTGCCCGCCGCCGCCCGCCGCAGTAACGGGTCGAAATTGGCAATCAGAGCCTGCTGCGCGACCAGATTGAGCGTTAGGACACGGTTGAATTCCTTGCCATCAATGGCGGCAACGGGCGTCAGGGTGCCGAGTTGCGCCGCGTTCATCACCAAAATATCCAGCCGCTGCCAGCGTTCGGCGACCGCGCTCGCCAGCCGGGCAATGGCATCGCCATCGGTGAGGTCGAGTGGTGCAATGGTGGCGCTTCCCCCGCCTTCGTGAATCTGGTCCTCAAGCTCTTCAAGGCCGGCGGTCGTGCGCGCCGTGATGATGACATGCGCCCCGGCCCCCGCGAGTGAAACGGCGGTTGCTGCGCCAATGCCCCGGCTGGCCCCGGTGACGAGCGCAATCTGGCCGTCCAGCGGTTTAGTTCCAACGTTGCTCATGGTCACACCACCCGTTCGGCCAGCAGCGCAAATTGATCCTCGGGCGCGACATCATCATGATCGGTCAGCGTCGTCGGATAGTCGCCGGTAAAACAGGCGTCGCAATATTGCGGGCGGTCGCCCAACCGACCATCCTGTCCCAACGCCCGATAGAGCCCATCAATGGACAAAAAGGCCAAGCTGTCGGCGTTGATGAAATTGGCCATTTGGCCCACCGTCATCTGCGCGGCGAGCAATTTGCCGCGCTCCGGCGTATCGACGCCATAGAAACAGCTGTGCGAGGTGGGCGGGCTGGCAATGCGCATATGCACCTCTGCCGCGCCCGCCTCACGCATCATTTGGACAATTTTCAGACTGGTTGTGCCGCGCACAATGCTGTCATCGATCAACACGATGCGTTTGCCCGCAATCAGTGCGCGATTGGCATTATGTTTCAGTTTCACGCCCAAGTGGCGAACCTTGTCGCCGGGTTGGATGAATGTGCGGCCCACATAGTGCGACCGGATGATGCCCAGTTCGAACGGAATGCCCGATGCCTGAGCATAGCCAATCGCTGCCGGTGTCCCGCTGTCGGGCACTGGGATGACGATGTCTGCATCGACCGGATTTTCTTCAGCGAGCTGAGCACCGATGGCTTTGCGGACCGAGTAGACGCTGGTGCCTTCGACAATGGAATCGGGGCGCGAAAAATAGACATATTCGAAGATGCAGGGGCGCGGGTTTTGATCGGTGAAGGGACGTATAGAACTCATTTCGCCGTCACGCACGATCACCATTTCGCCCGGCTCGACCGAGCGGATATATTCTGCGCCCACGACATCGAGCGCGACTGTTTCCGACGCAAAGATGATCGCTTCGTTCAGCCGCCCGATGACCAGTGGGCGCACTCCCAGCGGATCGCGGCAGCCGATCAGCCCTTCTGCGGTCATACAGATCAGCGAGTAGGCGCCTTCGAGTTGCTTGAGCGCATCGATGAAACGGTCGAGCAAGGTACGATAGCTGCTGTTGGCAACCAGGTGGATGATTACTTCGGTATCACTGGTCGACTGAAAAATGGCGCCGCGCCGCACAAGGCCTTTGCGCAGCGTCATGGCATTGGAAATATTGCCGTTGTGCGCAATCGCAAAGCCACCGGTTGCCAACTCGGCAAACAGCGGCTGAACGTTGCGCAGCGCCGTTTCGCCCGTGGTTGAATAGCGGACATGGCCGATGGCGGCCTGTCCCTCAAGTTGGCGGATGATGTCGTCGCGGTCAAAATTGCCCGCGACATGGCCCATCGCGCGGTGGGTGTGAAAGTCGCGCCCCGAAAAGCTGGTAATTCCGGCGGCTTCCTGACCACGATGCTGCAGTGCGTGGAGGCCCAGGGCAACAACTGCAGCAGCGCTTTCAGCGCCGTAAATGCCGAATACGCCGCATTCTTCACGCAGCTTGTCATCTTCGAACGGGTGGGTCGTGAGCATCAGCAATCCTGCGTGGGAGGCGTGGCTGGCGGGCATATAGGAAGGGTCCGCCCATTTGTCGCCCTTTATTGTCATGCGTTCGCGTTCGATATTCCAGCCGTTTCGAGCATGCGGTGAAAAAGCTTGGAAAACTGCGCAACTTCACAGTGGATCATTGCAATTTCCCAACAGCGAAGCGGGACCGGCGAAGGATCCTTGGCGGAACAGCTCAATCTTATTACGCGCTAGCCAATGCGAAACTGCCCTTGTAGTACAGCGAGAATTGCACTGACTGGCGTTTGCGGGCGGTGCAGGCTAGGTGCGTGGACAATGACGCCGATGATCGAGAACACGACAGCCTTTATTCCGCGCTTTGACGCCGCCGGGCTGGTCACCGCAGTGGTCACCGACGCCGACAGCGGCGCAGTTCTGATGCTCGCCCATATGAACCGGGAAGCCATCGACCGGACGCTGGCAAGCGGGCAGGTGCATTTCTGGTCCCGCTCGCGGCAGTCACTATGGCTGAAAGGCGAGACTTCGGGCCATTTTTTGACGCTGGTTGAGATGCGAGTGGACTGTGATCAGGATGCGCTGTGGGTGGCGGCGCGGCCCGCGGGTCCGGTGTGTCACACGGGTGCGCCCAATTGCTTTTATCGCCGCGTGACCAGTCCGGAGACGCTGGTTCGTGATTAAGCCGGGCTGGTTGATCCTTTCGTCGCTTCTGCTCGCTGCGTGCGGGAAGGCTGGCGATTTCGGCGCGAACGCCAATAATCCTTTGGAAGCGGCAGCGCGGGATCGGGGAATTGTCCAAGAAGGCCACGCAGCACCAACCGGGGTGTTTGAGCGGCGCCATGAGCTAGGACGCGATGCGCTGTGCGTAGTGCCTGCAGCGGGAGGCGATTACCGCTTTGCGCTTACGGCCGCTTATGGCGCGGGCTCCGTCTGTCAAGCAAGCGGAACGCTGAGCAACATGGACGGCGCGTGGACGATGCAGTTCGCCGACCGGACGGAATGCAGTTTTACGGTGAGAGAAGTGGGCGACGAGCTGCGCCTGCCGGGAAGCCTGCCGAGCGCGTGCGCGAAGCTGTGCCGCAATGGCGGGTCGATCTCTGGATTGCGGCTACCGCGGGCCAGCTGGAGCGAGCAGGATGCCGTAACGGCGCGCTTTGATCGGCCCGACGGTAAACCGGGGGTTGATTGCCGTGGCTAAGAGCGGCGATACCTTGACGTTCACGTCAACGTAAATTAGCCTATGCTTCATGACAACCGAATTCGGCCATTCGCACATCGACACGCCCGATCATCTGGGCCGCGATCAATTCAGCATCACCGATCTATCGGCCGAATTCGGTGTGACAGCCAGGGCGCTGCGCTTTTATGAGGATGAGGGCTGATCAGCCCGTCGCGGCGCGGGTTGGCCCGCATCTATTCAAAACGTGACCGCGCGCGGCTCGCCTGGATATTGCGCGCAAAGCGTGTGGGGTTCAGCCTGTCGGAGCGTTCGTGGAGATGATCGATCTGTACGACATCGGCGATGACCGCCGGAAGCAGCGGCAGGTGACGATCGAAAAATGCGCGATCGTATCGCATTGCTGACACAGCAGCGTGAAGATATCGACAGCTCGATCGCTGAATTGACGCGCTTTATTGATACGGTGGCGAAAGCCGATGCGGGGCAGCAACCGGCCTGAGGCTGCGGCGTTAAAATTGATCTAGACCTGACAAAAAATCAAAGGAATCTTCCATGCCGACTTACCGCGCCCCGGTGAAAGACTCGCTGTTCGTCCTCAACGACGTGATGGGCTTTGATCGTTATGCGAACCTGCCCGGCTTTGCCAATGCGACCCCCGACATGGTCGAGGCGGTCCTGAGCGAAGCGGGGCGTTTCTGTTCGGAAATACTGGCACCGCTCAATCGCGTTGGTGACGAAGAAGGCTGCACACGCCATCCCGATGGTCGTGTGACCACTCCGACCGGCTTTAAGGAGGCCTATGCCCAGTTTGTTGAGGCCGGCTGGCCGCTGCTGAACGCCCCAGAGGAATTTGGCGGGCAGGGGATGCCCCATGTGCTGGGAATGATTTTCGAAGAGTTTCAGAACGGCGCGAATCAGGCCTTTGCCATGTATCCCGGGCTGACGCGTGGCGCGGCGGCGGCGTTACAGGTCAAGGGATCGCCCGAACAACAGGCCACTTACTTGCCCAAAATGCTGTCGGGCCAGTGGGGCGGGACGATGAACCTGACCGAGCCGCATTGCGGCACCGACCTGGGCCTGATCCGCACGAAAGCCGTACCCAATGGTGATGGCAGCTATGCGATTACTGGCACCAAGATTTTCATCTCGTCGGGTGAGCATGATCTGACCGATAATATTATCCATCTGGTGCTTGCCAAGACGCCCGACGCGCCCGACAGCGTGAAGGGCATCAGCCTGTTCATTGTGCCCAAATTCCTGGTCGGTGCAGATGGTTCACTCGGTGCGCGCAACAGCCTGTCATGCGGATCGATCGAGCATAAAATGGGCATTCACGGCAATTCGACCTGCGTCATGAACTATGACGGCGCGACCGGCTTCATGGTGGGCGAGGAGTTCAAGGGCCTAGCCGCCATGTTCATCATGATGAACGCCGCGCGGCTGGGCGTTGGAATTCAGGGGATGGCGGTTGCCGATGCAGCGTATCAGAACGCCGTTGCCTATGCGCAGGACCGGCGACAGGGTCGCGCGCTGACAGGCCCCGCTGACCCTGCGGCGAAGGCCGATCCGTTGTTTGTCCATCCCGACATTCGCCGCATGCTGATGGACGCCAAGGCGATGACCGAGGGGCTGCGCGCGCTGTGCATTTGGGGTGGGATTCAGATTGATCTCAGCCATGCCGCTGCGACCGAGGAAGAACGGCAGGCGGCGGACGATCTTGTCAGCCTGCTGACGCCCGTGATCAAAGGGTTCGGCACCGACAAGGGCTATGAGATTGCCACCAATGCGCAGCAGGTGTTCGGCGGCCATGGCTATATCGAGGAATGGGGGATGAGCCAGTTCGTCCGCGATGCCCGGATCGCCATGATTTATGAGGGCGCGAACGGCGTGCAGGCGATGGATTTGGTCGGGCGCAAGCTCGCGCAAAATGGCGGTCGCGCGGTGCAAGCGTTGTTCAAAGTGATCGACGATGAATGTGCTGAGGCCAAGGCCGATCCGGCGCTCGCTGATTTTGCCGAACGGCTTGAAAAGGCCAATGGCGAACTGAAAGCTGCAACGATGTGGTTCATGACCAACGGCATGGCCAATCCCAATAGTGTCGGCGCGGGCGCGCATCATTATATGCATATCATGGGTCTGGTTGCGGTCGGGTCGATGTGGCTGATGATGGCAGGCGCAGCGCAAAAAGCGCTGGCGGCGGGGACGGGCGACAAGGCTTTCTATGACGCCAAGCTGGTCACGGCGCGCTATTATGCCGAACGCATGCTGCCCGACGCGGGCGCTTTGCGCCGCAAGATTGAGGCGGGGTCGGACGCGATGATGGCGCTGGATCCGGCGCAATTTGCGTTCGCGTAAGGGGAGAAAGAGCGATGGCCGAAGATGTCGTTCTGTTCGAACAGCGGGGCGGCATTGCCATCGCCGCGCTTAACCGGCCCGAGGCGCGCAACGCGGTGAATGGTGCGGTGTCGGCGGCTCTCGCCGAGATTGCCGAGCGAGTCGAAGCAGATGATAGCATCCGTGTCGCGATCCTGACGAGCAGCAGTCCGCGTGCCTTTTGCGCCGGGGCCGATTTGGCCGAAGTCGCGCGCGGCAATCGCAACAGCATTTCACACCCGACCTATGGGTTTGGTGGATTCGTCCAATTCCCGCGTAAGAAGCCCTGGATCGCGGCGGTGAACGGTTTTGCGATGGGCGGGGGATTTGAACTTGCCATGAGCTGCGACATGATTGTGGCGGGCCAGGGGGCGCAGTTCGGCTTGCCGGAAAGCTTGCGCGGACTGTTTGCGGCGGCGGGCGGGGCGTTCCGGCTGGCGCGGCTCATTCCCCGCGCAATTGCCAACGAGGTGTTGGTGACGGGGCTCCGGCTGAATGCAGAGCGGGCGTTGGCGCTCGGGCTCGTTAACCGGGTGGTGGCCGAAGCAGACGTGCTCGACAGCGCGATTGCACTGGCCGAAGCGGTTGCGCAGTCGGCACCCCTGTCGATTGCCGCCAGCCTTGATCTCGCTCGGCGGGCTCTCGACCATGACGAGGCCGATTTGTGGGATTTGACACGGCAACACGCCGGCGCGGTGATGCGCTCGGCGGATGCGATCGAGGGTGCTACCGCCTTCATCCAGAAACGCGCGCCGAATTGGACGGGAAAGTAATCATGGGTTATAGCTTTGATTTATCGGGTCGGACGGCGCTGGTGACTGGGGCGTCGTCGGGGCTAGGAGCCAATTTTGCGCGGGCGCTAGCTGCGGCTGGTGCGACGGTGGTGGCTGCCGCACGGCGTGCTGATCGGCTTGATGCGCTGGTCGAAGAGATTGTTGCCGCAGGGGGCGAAGCCCATGCTGTAACGATGGATGTTGCCGATGCTGCCTCTATTCGGGCGGGCTTTGCCGAGGCAGAAGCCGCGGTCGGTCCGATCAATATTTTCGTCGGCAATGCCGGTGTGGCAGGCGAGCATATGGCGCTCGACCAACCTGAAAGCGAGATTGATGCACTGTTGACTGTCAATCTGCGCGGAGTTGTACTGTCGGTTCAGGAAGCGGCCCAGCGTATGGTTGCGTCGGGCAGCGCCGACAGACAGGACGGGCGCATCATCATCATCGGGTCGATCACCGCCGAGAAAATCTTTGCCGGAGCGGCGGTTTATGGCGCAACCAAAGCAGCTGTCCGGCACCTCGGCCGCAGTCTGGCGCGCGAATGGGCGCGCAAAGGCATTAATGTGAATGTGATCCAGCCAGGCTATTTTCTGTCGGAAATGACCGAGGCGATGATCAATTCCGAGCTTGGCAAGCGGCTGATCGGCAGTTTCCCGCGCCAGCGCTTGCGCGATATGACCGATTTGAATGCGCCGCTGTTGTGGTTGGCTTCGGATGCATCGTCAGGGATTACTGGAACCGTCATTACCGTGGACGATGGGCAGAGTTTGTAACTCAGGCTGCCAAACCCAACAACCGCCGCGCTGCTGTCAGATAGTCCCGGGTGTAGGCCTGACTAACCCGCGCACCCGGAATAATTTGGAAACCGTGGATCGCGCCGGGGTAGCAATGAAGTTCGGTATCGACCGCGGCTGCAGCAAGTTTGCGCGCATAGTCGAAGTTTTCGTCCACGAACAAATCGAGCGATCCGGTGAGGAGGACGGTTGCGGGCAGGCCAGACAGCGATGCGGCGTGGCTCGGCGAAAACCAGCCTAACCGATCGTCATCCATCGCATAGGCGCCGCGCAAGCAGTCCCAGCCGAAACAGTTCAGATTGGCATTCCAGACAAATTCGCCTGCTGTCGGATTGCGCCACGCGCAGTCGGTACCGCCGGTACGATAGTCGAGCATGGGGTATGTCAGCAGCTGCCCCGCAAGCTTTGGCCCGCAGCGATCGCGCGCCATCAGCACCACTGATGCAGCAAGGCCGCCGCCTGCGCTTTCACCCGCGACCAGGATCCTGCCCGGATCGACACCCAGCGCTTCGGCATTGGCGACCAGCCACAGCAGCGCTGCGTAGCAGTCCTCTTGCGGGCCCGGAAATGGGGTTTCGGGGGCCAAGCGATAGTCGACCGAGACGATGACGATGTCGAGCGCGACCGCCGTTGCCGCCGGGCCGCGCCGATAGCCGTGCGCTGAGCCCAGGATCATTCCGCCACCGTGGATATAGAGCATGGCCGCGCGGGTGCGCTGACCCGCTGGCGTGAACACCAGCACGGGCACTTCAGGCGCGCCGTGAGAACCCGGCGCGAGGTGGCGTTCATATCCCAGCGCCGGTTCGGGAAAATATTCGAAATGGGCCTCTGACTGCTCCCGGGTTTCGGCAAGATTTTGATGCGTCATCGCCCGCGTTGGCGCGAGATCGACAATTGGGAGCAGTTCGGGATCGACGAGGTGACGCGTGGTCATAAATTGCCCTATCGTTTCATACATTGGCGCGCATCGTCGCGCGGATATTCGGTGCAATTCCACAGCGCCTTTTCAAAGTCCGCACTGTCGTCGCGCAGGTAGGAAAAGCTCATTGCAGTGCGCTGCATGTCGGTCATAGCCTCGCTGCCCGGTTTAAGCACTGGATTGGTCCAGCCGAATAGCTTGCAATAATCGCGCGTTCCGCAGACGCGCAGCGCATAGGCCACGAAGGCGTCGGAGGTCGCGCGGCGGTCGAGGACCACCAACAACGTGTCACGGCTATTGCCTGAGATGGCACCGACGTCGGTTTTGACGACGGGGTCGCCGATAATTGGATTGGTCGTGGCCAGCCCTTCCGTCGCTAATCCGGGCGCAATCCCATGCGCCGTGGATAGTCCAGCGAGCTTGCCAATCAACGGTTCGCTACCGCTCAACCCGCTTCGAAACGCACCGGGCGTGCCCCAGAAACCCGGCCAGCGGAAGAAGAGGTGTGTGTCGACTGCCGCAATCTTCTCTAGGCTATCGGACCAATAGGGACGAACCCAGTCGGTATGATAATGGGTGGCGAGACCCACCGACGGATCAACCGCACCATTGAGTGCCGCCATCGCCACCGACTGCGCGCGCAGCCATGCGAGATCGGTGTAGCGCCGCGCCAGTGCGCCGTCGCAGGTGAAGGTGAATTGGCACCCGGTGGTGCGCTCCGATCCTTGAAACACCACGCCGCACACGCTTTTGGGGAAGGCGGGGTGGCGGGCACGGTTCAGGACGACCTGAGCAACGGCACGCTGGCCCTTGTCGTCATCGCCTGCTTCATAGAGCAGGGCGGCGGCGAGGCAGTCGCGGGCGCGCTGGAACTCTTCAGGGCCGCCGCCAAAGCGGAAGGGGGCCGATACGCGGAGATTAGCGGTCACGAACGGGATAAGTGCATTGGCCGCGCGCGCGTCGGCCAGCGTCACCTCTGCGAGTTCGACCGGTGCGACTGCTGGAATGACGTCGGCTGGCGGGGCAACGGGCTTTGACAGCGTGAGCGGCGAGGGGGGTGTGCTGCGGCCGCTGTCCCACAGCACCCCCGCCAGCGCCGCAACGGCCAGCAGGACAAACAGCCAGCCCTGCCAATCGCGCGCGGGCGGAGGCGTTTGCGGATTTTCACTCATAAGCTGCGCCGGTTAAACCTCGGGCAAGAAATCGGGCACCGACAGATAGCGCTCGCCGGTATCGTAATTGAAGCCGAGCACGGCGCGATCCGGCGGGCAGTTCCTTCAGCTTCTGCGCGATCGCGGCAAGCGTTGCTCCGGAGGATATGCCCACCAGCATTCCTTCTTCGCAGGCTGCGCGGCGGGCCATGCCCTTGGCATCCGCCGGATCGACCTGGATTACCCCATCGAGCAGCCCAGTGTGAAGGTTTGCCGGGATGAAGCCTGCGCCGATGCCTTGGATCGGATGCGGGGCAGGCTGGCCGCCCGAGATGACCGGCGACAGCGTGGGTTCGACCGCGAAGATCTTGAGGTTGGGCCAATGCGGCTTCAGAAATTGCGCGCAGCCCGTGATGTGGCCGCCCGTGCCGACGCCCGTTACAATCGCGTCAATCGGCGCGTCGGCGAAATCGGCAAGGATTTCAGGGCCGGTGGCGCGAACATGTACGTCGATATTAGCGGGGTTTTCAAACTGCTGTGGCATCCATGCCCTGGGTGTTTTCTGCACCAGCTCAATCGCGCGCTCGATGGCGCCCTTCATGCCTTTCTCGCGCGGAGTCAGGTCGAAGGTCGCGCCATAGGCCAGCATCAAGCGGCGGCGTTCCAGGCTCATGCTCTCGGGCATCACGAGGATGAGCTTATAGCCCTTCACCGCTGCGGCCATCGCGAGCCCGATGCCGGTGTTGCCCGATGTTGGCTCTACAATGACGCCGCCGGGCATCAGGTCGCCCTCGGCCTCCGCCGCCTCAATCATGGCCAGCCCGATGCGATCCTTGATCGATCCGCCTGGGTTGCTGCGTTCGGATTTGATCCACACCTCGGCATCCGGAAACAGGCGTTTCATCCGAATATGCGGGGTCTGGCCAATGGTATCGAGGATGGAGTTGGCTTTCATGGATTGTCGTTCCTGAATTGCGGTTCAAAGGTGCGCGCCCGGCGGAGCTCGGGGAACAGCCATGCCCATAGCGCGGTGACGCCAATCGCACCAGCGCCGCCGAACACCACTGCGCCCACCGGCCCCAGCAATGCGGCGGCGATACCCGATTGCATCTCACCAAGCTCGTTCGACGCGGAAATGGCTAGGCCCGATACCGAACTGACGCGCCCGCGCATTGCGTCGGGGGTGTTGAGCTGAACCAGCGAGCTGCGCACAAAGACCGAAAGCATGTCCGACGCGCCAAGCAGGACGAGCAGCGCGAGCGATAGATAGAAGCTGGTTGAGAGGCCGAAGCCGATAGTGGCAAGGCCGAATACGACCACTGCCCATAGCATTTTGACCCCGACATTGGTCTTGAGCGGGCGCCATGACAGCCATAGCGCGACGACCGAAGCGCCGAGCGCGGGTGCAGCGCGCAGGAAACCCAGACCTTCAGAACCGACCTGCAAAATGTCGCGCGCATACACCGGGAGCATCGCGGTTGCCCCCGCCAGCAAGACTGCAAACAGATCGAGCGTGATCGCGCCGAGCAGGAAACGCTCACGCCATGTGTAAGACAGGCCGTCGGCCATTTCGCGGAGCGGGTGCCTGCGGTCCTTTGCGGGTGGCGGGTAAACGGGCCGAATAAAGCCCAGGGTCACAATGGCGAACAGCAACAGCGCGGCCGACGTCCAATGGGGCAGGGCGGCATCAGCGGCGTAGAGGAAACCGCCGACCGCTGGGCCGATGACCGACGCGGACTGCCAAGCAATCGAGCTCATCGCGATCGCGCGTGGAAGCAGGGCGGGTGGAACAATGTTTGGCGCTATCGCGCTCATCGCGGGCCCGACGAATACCCGCGCGACACCATGCAGTGCCGCGAGCGTAAACAGCAGCGGCAGCGTGAGTTGATCGCTGTAGGTAAACCAGCCCATTGCCAGTGCGACGAACATGTCGATGGCATTGGCGAAACAGGCGACCTTACGCCGCTCGACGCGATCCGCGACCCAGCCCGCCAGCGGGGTGAGCATCGCCAGCGGAAGAAATTGAAACAGGCCGACCAGGCCCAGCTGGAATGACGCATCCCGCACGCTCATCCCATAATCGTCGCGCGCGACGTCATAGACTTGATAGCCGATGATCACGACCATCGCCATCGTGGCCATGACCGCGGCAAAGCGTGCAAGCCAATAGAGACGAAAATCGGGGATTTGCAGCGGCGAGCTTGGCTCGGCGGGCAATGCTGTGCTGATCATATGGTCACTGCCCCTGCTGCAAAGCTTGCCGATGACAAACCCGAAATTGCGTGGCAGAAAGCAACGGGGTTGGGGAGATGAAAAAATGCGAAAAACGCAAGGTGGGGCTTTGTCTTTGTCGCTGGCGGCGCTTTTGGTGGCGGGTTGCGGCGGGCCTTCGACCGCGCCGGGGACATCGGCGAAGGCCGACGAGGCGGTCTCTGAAACCCCCTATCCTGAAAAAAATACTGTGGGGCGACACGCATCTGCACACCAGCAACAGCATTGACGCTTTTGGTTTTGGCGTCCGGCTTGACCCAGAGGCGGCGCTGCGTTTCGCCGCGGGCGAACAGGTGACATCGACCCATGGCTTGCCCGCCAAGCTGGAGCGTCCGCTCGATTTTCTGGTGATTGCCGACCATAGCGACGGGCTCGGCGCGACCCGGCGGCTTTATGATGCTCCGCGCTTGCTCATCCGCGATCCGCAGCTCCGCAAATGGCATGACATGATGCACGCCACGCCCGACGGGTCGCAGCGCGTGACCGCCGAAATCATCGACCGGGCCGCGCGGAACGATCTGCCCGAAGCGATGCGCGACCCTAAAGAGAATGAAGAGGGGACGCGATCAATCTGGAAAAGCAGCGCTGAAATTGTCGAACGGTACAACCGACCCGGCAAATTCACTGCCTTCCACGGCTTTGAATGGACGTCGATGCCGGGCGGCAACAATTTGCACCGCGTCGTGATGTTCCGCGATGGCTATGCCGAGGCGATCCAGACTTTGCCCTTTGGCAGCCAGCCGCCGCTCGACAAGGTTGAGCTGCTGTATGACTATATGGACCAATATGAAAAAATCACCGGCGGCAAGGTGCTGGCGATTCCGCATAATGGCAATCTTTCGAACGGGTTGATGTTTGAACTGACCGGGCCGGGGGGTGGACCCATGACCGCCGCCTTTGCACGGCGGCGCGCCGCGCGCGAGCCGGTGGCTGAAGTGACGCAGATCAAGGGTGACGGAGAGACGCATCCGTTCCTGTCGCCCAATGACGAATTTGCAGGCTTTGGCGTGAAGGGCTGGGAACTGGGCAATTTGCCGATGACGGCGAATAAGACGCCGGAGATGTTCGCCGGGGAATATGCGCGTGAGGCGCTGAAGCGTGGTCTGGCCATCGAGGCGCGGACGGGCGTTAATCCCTATAAATTCGGAATGATCGGCGCAACGGACAGCCACACCGGGCTCGCCACTGGTGATGAGAATAATTTCTTTGGTAAGCATAGCGCCGGCGAGCCCAATGCCACACGGGCGGAGCAGGGGCAGAATTTGGGCACACGCCAGGGCCGATTCGGCTGGCATTATCTGGCGGGGGCTATGCTGCGGTTGGGCGACCGCGAACACGCGGAGCGCCATTTTCGACGCAATGGTGCGGCGGGAGGTTTACGCGACCACCGGCCCGCGCATGACGGTGCGTTTCTTTGGTGGGTGGGATTTTGCCGCTGCTGACCTCAGCAAAAATTGGGTCGCAGCGGGCTATGCGCGCGGCGTGCCTATGGGCGGCGAACTCAGGCCCGCGGCCAATGGTGCGCCGCGCTTTATTATCTCCGCGCTCAAAGATCCGATGGGGGCCAATCTTGATCGGGTGCAGGTCGTCAAAGGCTGGGTTGACGGTGCCGGCAAGCTGAACGAGCGCATCTACGATGTTGTCTGGTCGAGCCCCGACACCCGCCGTCCGGCAGCGGGTGGAAGATTGCCGCCGGTCGGCAACACGGTCGATATCGCCAAGGCCGCCTATACCAACAGCATTGGTGCGCCCGAGTTGCAAACGGTGTGGACCGACCCTGACTTCGACCCGGCGATCCGCGCCTTCTACTATGCCCGCGTCATTGAAATTCCAACGCCGCGTTGGGTGCTGTTCGACGCGCTGCGCTATGGCGCGAAGCTGCCGCCCGACGCCGATCTCATATCGCAAGAGCGGGCCTATACCTCGCCGATCTGGTACAGCCCGCGCGGCTGATCTTCATCGCTTTTTCAGCAATCGATTGCTAAGGCACGCGCAATGCCTAACGCGCCGCCATTGTCTGTCATCATGCCGGTGCACAATTGCGTGAGTTTCGTCGAAGCCGCGGTGCGCAGCGTGCTCAATCAAAGCTTTAACGATTTCGAATTTCTGATCGTCGACGACGGATCAACCGACGGGACAACCGACATCTTGCGTCAACTGACCGCTGCCGATCCGCGCATTCGGCTAGCCGAACAGGAGAATCGCGGCATCGTTGCCAGCGTCAACCGAATGGTCGGCGCCGCACGCGGGACATTCGTAGCGCGAATGGACGCCGATGACGTCAGCCTGCCCGAACGGTTTGCACGCCAGATCGCGTTTTTGACCGGCCACCCGGATGTTGGTGCTGTGGGCGCACAATATGTTGAGATTGATGAACGCGGGCACGTTAACGATCCCGGTATCCGTCACCCGACCGGCGTTGCTGCGGTGCGCGCGCGCATGACGATCGAACAGCCGTTTAGCAATCCCACGGTTATGTTCCGCGCCGAAGCGCTACGCTCTGTTGGCGGCTATCGCGAAGCCTTTGGCGCTTGTGAGGATTATGACCTGTTTCTGCGGCTGTCGCGCACGACCGCGCTCGACAATCTGCCTGATGTTCTGCTCCACTACCGGCGCTCGGCGGGGCAGATGAGCGTCGCCAACAACAGCGCGCAGACGCACCAAGCGGTGATGGCAGTCTTTGCGCATCAGGAAGTGCTGGCGGGGCGGCCGGATCCGTTTGTGGGTGTCAGCCAGATTCCATCGCTCGACCGGATTGATCAGCATGTCGGGCGTGCGGGCGTGGCGCAGGCCTTGCGCGGCGAAATTGCAGCGCGGCTGCGCTTTTCGCCGATGGCACTGCGAGGGGCGGAGTTTGCGCTGATGCTCGATCATGCCCGCAGCGGTGACAGCTTTCTCGGCGGGTGGCGCACGGTGCTGCGCTGTGTCAGTCTTGGTTTGTGGTCGCGTGCGGTACGTTTGGCGGCGGCGCTTATGGCCGGACAGCGGCGACTAGGACGCCACCAGTCGGGCGATGAAAAAGCCGTCGATAGCGGTGACGCCTTCGCCCGCTGAGGGACGGGTGCGGACCCAGCCTTCAGCCGCGATGGGTACGCCTGCGGGGAGTTCGGCGGCAATTGCCGCTTCTATACGCCAACCGGGATTATCGCGCAGGAAGTCGGTTATGACGTCCTCACCCTCAGCCCGTTCAAGCGAGCAGGTTGCGAAGACCAGCCGCCCGCCGGGGCGGACCCAGTGGGCCGCCCGGGCGAGTAACTGCTGTTGCAATGCAGCCAGCTGCGCGATGTCACCTTCGCCGATGCGGTGCAGCACATCGGGGTGCCGGCGGAAGGTGCCGGTGGCGCTGCATGGGGCGTCGAGCAGCACCGCGTCATACCGCTCGCTCGGCGCGAACTGCTTGAGGTCAGCGGTGACGAGGTCGGCTTCTAATTTGGTGCGCGTCAGATTTTCGCGCAGCCGCTCAAGCCGTTTGGCGCTGCTGTCGAGCGCCGTGACCCGCCATCCTGCAGCTGCAAGCTGCATCGTCTTGCCCCCCGGTGCTGCGCAAAGATCTAGTGCGGCTCTGCCTGCCCCCTCACCCAGCAGGTCGGCGGCGATGCTCGCCGCCAGATCCTGGACCCACCAGTCGCCATCGACATAGCCGGACAGCAGCTCAACACGGCCTGCCCGGGGCAGGCGGCGATGACGCGAAGCGAGCGAGTCACCATCGGGAAATGCGGTCGCGGCGTCGGACGACTTGAACCGCAGGTCGAGCGGCGGAGGCTCGGCCCAGGCGGCCTGCGCAGCGTGCACCATATCTGTGCCCCACAGCTGGTTCCAGCGTTCGGCAACCGGGCCGGGCAGGGGCGGTGCACCTGCAAGCGCCCAGCCGTCGCGCTGCGCCCTCGACAATATCGCGTGTGCCAACCGACGGGGCCCGCCGACGAGCAGAGCAAGGCTGGTGGCTACTACGGCATGGGGTGCGATGTTCATATGGAGCAGCTGAACAAGCGCGATCCGCAGCACAGCGCGCACCTTGCTATCCTGGGGCAGTAGCTGCTGTGTCGCGCTATCGATCAGCGCATCGAGCGGACCAAGCCAGCGCAGCGCGTCTCCGGCAATGGCGATTGCCAGCGCGCGGTCGTCGCTTGGCAGGCGTTGGCAGGCGGCATGAACTGCCCGGTCCATCGGGTCGCCACGCCGCAGCACAGCATCAAGCAGCGCGAGCGCCGCTCGACGCGCTGCTAACCCTTCGACCTCAGCCCTGCTGGATGCTGTCGTGCCTGGCCCTGCTGCCTAGTCGCCACGCATGGGATCCAGAGCGCTGCGGCGTGGC